>DASXUA010000680.1:0-8252 GCA_036505095.1 Phycisphaerae bacterium | reverse complement strand
ATTCGCAAGCGGTTTGGTGCTGTTGATGATGACGTTGGCCGTCCGGGCGGCCGAGCCTCCGGAGGATGTGCTCGCGGTCGTCCCCGAGGAGGCCTGGGTCGTTTTCGCGGCACCCAAAATCGGCGACCTCGATAAGAAACTCACCAGCCTCGCTCAGCAACTCGTGAACCAGTCCGTCAGCCCGCTGGCGATCATCAAGGGACAACTCGGGCTGCTCTCCGGCGTGCGCGACGACGCGGGTGCGGCCGCCGTGCTGATGCCGGTCGAAGGCGACCCAATGAAGTCGATCGCCTTCCTCGTGCCCACTACGGATATGAAAGAACTGCTGTCCGTGATGGAACCGGAGGATGCCGGCGACGGCCTCTCGAAGGTGATGCTGGCCGGTTCGACCACGTACGCGGCCGCGAAGGGCGGCTTCGCCGTGCTCGCCCGCTCGGCCGATTTGGTCAAGAAGATCGTCAAGTCCGAGGGTCGCTTCTCCTCGAAATGCGCGCCCCCGCAGCTCAAGCGTTTCGCCGCCGACGATGTATCGCTGCTCGTCAACGTGGAGGCCGCCGCCTCGTCGCCACTGGCTCAGCAATTCCTGGCATTTATGGCGGCCAACAAGGTCGACACTTCCTGGCTGACCGAGCTGCGCGCTCTGCAGATTTCGCTGCGTTTCGACCCCAAAGGAATCCGACTCGGCGCCTACGCGGATTCCAAGCCGGGCAGCCGCACGGCGCGCATCGCCGCCAGCCAGATTGCGACGGACAAGTCGCTCCTGGTCGGTTTGCCTAAGGAAAACTATGTCCTGGCGTTGGGCAGTGGCCTGAGCGCGGAAGGCGCTGTCGAGAGCGCCAAAGCGCTGGAAAACCTGCTGAGCGCCGCGATCGCACAGGCCGGTCCCGACGCCGAGCCGCTCGCGCGCATCAGCCAGAAGTGCCTGGCGATCCTGGGTCGCGCGCGCGGTGCGGCACTGACGGTTTCGGCGCTGCCGGAAGGTCCGCAAGGCCTGGTCGGCCTGGCGTGTGTGACGACGTTTGAAGGCGGCGCCACGCAGGCCCTCGCCGAAATCGGCAAAATCGTCGAGAGCGTGAACGAGCTACTCGCCTCCAAGGCGGGCGAGAAGCTGGACGGCGCCCTGCTGGAGTTGACGCCCTCGGCCGAAAAGGCCGGCGCGGCGGACGTCGCCCGCCTCTTGGTTCGCACCGACCGCATCAAAGAGATGAATGCGGACGCCCGGGGTGTGCTGCAGAAGGTTGTCGGGGAAGAAGGGCTCGTGCTGCGGCTGGCCGCGGTCGATTCGGATCGGCTGGCCGTGACCTTTGGCGGCGGGCTGAGCCGCACGCAAACCGTCGTGAATCTGGCGCGCGAGAATCAGAGCCCGCTGGATGAAGATGCGGGCATCAACAGCCTGCGGCAAATCCTACCCAAGGAGCGCAGCGCCGAAATGTACGTCGCCGTGGACCGTTTGCTCAAGCTGGCCAAGGATGTAGCCCGCGTGACCGATGCGGAATTCCCGCCGATCAACGTGCCGGAACTGCCGGCGCCGGTGGGGATCGCCTCCGCACCGGCCGGCAAGACCGGTACGCAGTCCGAGGTTTACTTCCCGATGGAGCTTATTCAGGCGATTCGCGATCTGATGTTGGCTGCCCGCATGGGAGGCATGTAGTTGGGATGTGTTCATGAGTAATGGTTAGTAAGCGGTCACGTTTGGCCGTAATCCGCCGTGGCGGATGCGCGTCGGCTGCTGAGCGCCTGATGCGCCGTGTCGCGCCTGAGGGAGGTTAAATCATGACACTGAATCCATTTCGTCGCGATTACCCCGTATCGCTTTCCGACGTGCAGGATGAGATCAATCGCCTGCTGGATCGGGTGGTCCACGGCGGCCTTTCGACGCGCCCGCTGGACGGCCAGGAGTGGGCGCCGCTCGTCGACATTTACGAGTCGCCCGATCGCTTCATTCTGCGGGCCGAGCTGCCCGGCCTGGATGCGGCCGATATCGACGTGAGCCTCGTCGGCGAGGTGCTCACGCTCAAAGGCGTCAAGCCCGCGCCGCCCGAGGATCCGGCCACGGGCCGGCGCATCCGCGGCGAGCGGCGCTTCGGCGGCTTCAATCGCAGCATCGAGCTGCCCGGACCCGTGGATGCCTCGCAAATCCTGGCGGTCTGCCGCCGCGGCGTGCTGGAAGTCACGCTGCCGAAGAGCGCCTCGTCGCGCCCCAAGTCGATTCAGGTCAAGGTCGAGGATTGATCCAAAGGGTCGGGGTTCAGCAGTGAGCGGCGGGGTTCATCCCCGCCGGAAGGGCTTATCGCTTGCCCGTGGTTCCCAGCGAGTGCCCGAATCGATGCTCGTATCCGCGCGGTTCGAGTGCGCTGATGGTGCCATCGACGGCGCGCAACTCATAGCCCCGCGCGGTCATTCTTCCAACCGGCCACAGCTTCACGCCGGCAATCACCAGATTGGTGCTGCGCGCGCGGCGCCTCCCGGCACCCGGCTGCAGGCGGCGCGCCACGCGCGAGTTGACCGCCAGCAGCAGCTCGAAATCCTCGCCATCGTGCAGGGCGTGCCTTAAGGCGGACTGCCGATCTTCGCGCGCCTGTGCCCGCGCGGCAGGGCTGATGACAGCTTTGAGCCACGTTTCAGCGAGGACAGCGCCCGTGCCGGATGCCTGGCACATGCGAAACAAATCCAGCGAAAGGCCATCGCTCAGGTCCATCATGGCGTGCAAATCGCGACCCAGTGCCATCGCCAGGCGGCGCGCTTCGCGGACGCGCGGGGTGAACGTCAGATGCTTGCCAAGCGGGCTCCCGCCCAGCGCGCCGCTGACGCAGATCAGATCGCCCGGCCGGGCGCCGTCGCGCCGCACCGGCCCGATGCCGGGGTAGGGCGTCGCCAGCATGGCGATATCGATCGCCAGTGGGTGCTCCCAACTGTTCGTGTCGCCGCCGACGATCGCGCAGTTGAACTTTCGCGCGATGGAATCCATTCCCTGCACCAGCCGGCGCGCGTCGCGGCTGGAGAAGGCGCGGGGCAGGGCGACCGACACGGTCGCGCACAACGGCCGGACAGCCATCGCCGCACAATCGCTCAGGCTGCACGCAATTGCTTTCCGCCCGATCTGCTCGGGCGCGTGCGCGCGCGTATCAAAGTGCACGCCATCCAGCAGCATGTCGCAGGTGATGAGGACGTCGTCGCGGCCGGCGCGCACCACGGCCATGTCATCGCCGATTCCCACTCGCACGCGCGTGCCACGGCGCGGCAGACGTTTCTGTAACCAGCGCACGAATTCCAATTCACCGTCGCTCATTTCGGGTCAGCCGCAGGTCAGGCGTGCGGCGGCACGATTGGCTTCGCCGCGGGTGGCGTGACTGGCGTGCCGCATTCGGGGCACACGCCCGAAACGTTGAAGCGCAGATCGTACTGGCAGACCGGGCACAACGGCGGCCAGGCCGGGCGCACAAACAACCGCCACTGCGGCCCGTATTGTTCGATGAACGCCAGGCAGTAACAGCGGTCAAACACAACGAGCGGGAGCAGGATGACCGTGCCCAGGTACGGCAGCGCGGCAATACAGCACGTCGCACACATGGCGACCGCGGCGATGATGCCGACACCCAGGCCGAGGACGATCCGCATGAGATAAAACAATGCGATCGTGCCGGCGTGGCCGCTGAACAGTTCGCGCCGGGCGATCGACCACGCCTCTCGGATGCGTACGCCCCGCGCATACATGACGGGCACCACAAAGTCGCGCGCAATGGCGACCGTGATCGCCACGATGAGCCCCAGCACCAGCAGCGTGCCGCCACCAAGAACGATGGCCGCCAGCCCACGGCCGGTGAACTGTTCCGCACGAATATCTGGCCAGGCCAGCGCGGCGGCAGCCACGAGGACCGGGAGGATCACGATCGCTGATGCGAGCTGCATCAACAACGTGAACACGAACAGGCTGTTACCGTGTTCGCGAAATTCGTGCCACGGCGCGGCGACGCGTGCATCGTTCCGCGCGATCCCCGCCATCAACATGAATCTCCCGCGGCTCTGCAGCCACAGAAGCAGTGCCCCCAGCGCGAGAATCAGGAGCAGGCCCGCGATCACCACCGGAATGAGCCAATACAGGTTCGACTGCAGCCAGTTGATCGCGTCCTGGACGTCCGTTGCAAATGTGCTCGGTGTGGTCGGGATCGCGCCGCCGGCCGGCGCCGTCGTGGGAGCAAAGGTACGCCGTGTCGGAATGCGGCCCGAGAAGTTACAGCCGCCGCCTTCGCCGAGCTGCGCCAGCCAGGCACAGAACCCTAGCACAAACCACTTCCCAACCTGAAATGGCCGAAACAGGATGCGCCTGGTATGTTCGATCGCGGCGCTGATCGGTGCGGTGACGGAAAGAATCACGCGTGGTCCTCCCTGCTGTTCCAGCTTACCGGACTGGGAGGCGAATGGAAGCTACAGCGGCGGGATATTAGGGCGACGTGCGTGGAAACTAAACGTGTCATTCGGCCGATGAACGTGGCAGCATGCGTCACCCGCCCGTCATGGCTGACGAAGCCTATCATGCCGACCAAAGCTGCGGTTTGGACGACCCCTGCGAGTTGCTGGCCAGTTGTCCGCGCTGCCTCTATGCGTTGACGGGGCTGCCGACCTGTCATCGCTGTCCGGAGTGCGGGTTGGCTTTCGACCGCCGTTGGCGCGTATTCGGGGGTACGCACATGCGGGCCACCGGTCGGCGACTGAGCCCCTTGGCCGAGCTGCTACTCAACACGCTCCTCAAAATAGTGATTATTTCGATATTGGTGGGTCTGGCGCTGCGCACCCTGTGGCCCCTGCTGGCGTTACCCTTGGCGGCGGGCTTTTTCTATCGCTGGGGCTTGCGGCGCCCCGGGAATTTCATCTCGATCGGCCCTGAAGGCCTGGCCGTATATGGCGGTGGCGATGACTGCGAGTGCTTCGAGTGGAAGAGCGTCGGCCGTGCGAGACGCGACTGGCTGCTGACGTCGATCGTTTTCGACGTCAAGCAGCGGACGGTGCGCGTGCCCATCTTCTCGTGCTTCGGCCTGAACGTGAAGGAGGCGGCCGAGTGCGTACGTGCGATCAATGAGATCCGCTGGGAGCGCATGACGGCTCCGGCCAACCATACTGGCACACCCGCACGCCTCGAAGTATAGTCACGGCAGGTCAACTTGCTTTGCGACCTGCTGGAGACCTACGATGTTCTCGACCGCCTCATTCCCGCGCTGCGGTCATTGTGGCTACAACCTTACCGCCGCGCAGTCCAATCGCTGCCCCGAATGCGGCCTGCTCTTCATTGAGGCTGGCGTGATTGTTCCGGACCGAGTCAGGGAGCGTTCAAAGCTTAAGGTATGGATGATCGCCCTGTTCATAATGTTATTGGGTCCGGCGATGATCGGCGGAGCGATGACGCTGCACTATCGCGCGCAAGCTGCCGCCGCTCAGGCGCGGGCGGCCGCCGCGCGTGCCGCCGCACAGGCGCAGGTTGCCCAGGCGCAGGCAACAGCGCAGTTTTTGCAGCAAACGCTGAGCACGCCCGCTCGGCGATCATCCGTCCCGTGAAGACACGCTCATCCGAAGCGCTGCCGCGTAGCTTTTACGATCGCGACGTGCGCAGCGTCGCGCGCGACGTGCTGGGCCGAATTCTGGTGCGCGTCACGCCCGAAGGGCTGACGGCTGGCCGCGTCGTCGAAGCTGAGGCTTATCTGGCGACTGACGATTCCGCCTGTCATGCCTCTCGCGGCCGCAAACCACGGAATGCCGTCATGTTCGGCCCGCCGGGGCATGCCTATGTCTATGCGATCCACTCGCGTTGGTGCGTCAACCTCGTCACCGAACCCGAGGACGTGCCGAGCGCCGTGCTGATCCGCGCGCTCGAGCCGCTCGAAGGTATCGAATTGATGCAGCGGCGGCGCGGCCTGTTCAGAACCGCGACCGTAAGGGAGCGCGCGTCACTGACCAGCGGGCCGGCGCGTCTGTGCGAAGCGCTGGCGATCGATCGCGCGCTGAACGGGTGGGATCTGACGCGCGGTGAACGGCTCTGGGTCGCCGCCGGACAGCCGCTCGCTCCTGCCGATATCGCCGTCAGCGCCCGCATCGGCGTAACCTCGGCCAAAGACTTGCACTTGCGCTATTACTCGCGCAGCAGCCCCTTCGTCAGCCGCTAGGAAGCTGTTGAGTGGTTTCTTCTGGTCTGGATCGCGCGCCCAAGCACCGGTACACTCGTCAGCGCGCCGGAGGCGCCAACTTCGACTGGAGCATCTGTGGGCGAGCGCATTCTCATCTTTGAGCGTCATCCGCTCTCACGGCGCAGCGCCATTTTCGAGGAGAGCGACAACGCCGCCTGGCTCTATCTGACGGATCCCGACGATCTGCGACCGATCAGAGACGTCTGGGTGTTCAATCGTATCGAAGCACCCGAACGCAATGAACTTCAGCGGTACGCGAGCGAGCCGCCGCCCGCGGCCGCCGGCTTTGCCGGTCCGGACGCCCTGTGTCGCGATGCCGAACAGCACGCCTGGTCCCTGCGTTGGTCGCCAGATGGAGCCGCCGTAGCGCTGCTGAAAGATGGAGCGCCGGCCGCATTCGTGTCGGCCAAAGACGAAAGGGGCGTCAGCGTTAACCTGCTGCGCGACGGTCCCTGGGGCCACCCGTGGGATGCGCAGGCCTACGCAGCGCTGTTTGTTACACAGTGAAGGACTCGTTCAGCTTCTGGAAGGCGGGCACGCTAGCTGGAAGCGCTACCACGATCAGATCGTCGGCGAGAGGTGACCCGAATCACGGAGCGGCGGTGATAGTCCGCAGCATGCACGCCTTCGACGGCGAAACCGACAATGGACCGAGCAGGTCTCCTGAAGTTCTGGAATGATGCCTGGAATGAGGGCTTGTGGGCTGCCGCCTGGAGCAAATCCGTGGCCGACCTGACGCCCGAGCAGGCCGCCTGGAAACCGGCTGCCGAGCGGCACAGCATCTGGCAGATCGTATCGCACATGATCTTCTGGCGGCGCAATGAGTTGCGGCGGCTCGATACGGGTGTGGCGCCGACCCAAGAGGAAATCGCGCGGCTGAACTTTCCCGAGCCGGCCGAGGTCAGCGCGAACGCCTGGCGAAAGACCGTCCGTGAACTTGAGGAAACGCAGCAACGCATCGCGGCCGCGATGGCTGATGAGCGGATGAGAATCCAACGCGTCGCCTATCTGCTCCCGCACGACTGCTACCATTTCGGCCAAATCAGTTATCTGCGGGCACTGCTGGGGCTGAAGCCAATCGAGTAACTTCATCAGGCGCACGAGAGGTCCATCATGAGCAAGAAAATCCTTCTACTGGCCGGAGACTTCGTCGAGACGCTCGAGGTCATGGTGCCCTTTCAAGCATTGACGATGCTCGGTTGCCAGGTGCACGCGGTCTGCCCCGGCAAGACCACCGGCCAAGCCGTCGCGACGGCCGTGCACGATTTCGAGGGTCAGCAGACGTACTCCGAAAAGCGCGGGCACAATTTCACGCTGAACTTCGACTTCGAGCGAGTCGAGCCGGCGAGCTACGACGGCCTGTACGTCCCCGGTGGCCGCGCGCCGGAGTATCTGCGGCTCGACGCGCGCGTGCTAGCGATCGTGCGACACTTCTTCGAAGCCAACAAACCGATCGGCGTCATCTGCCATGGCGTGCAAATCCTGGCGGCCGCGGGAGTGTGCCGCGGCCGGCGGATGAGTTGCTACCCCGCCTGCCGACCCGAGTTGGAGTCGGCCGGCGGCACCTACGTGGAAGCCGATGCCAACTTCGCCAACGCCGTCGTTGATCGCAACGTCGTCAGCGGTCCCGCCTGGCCGGCGCACGCGGCGGTTCTGCGCGAGTTCGCCAACCTGCTCGGTCTACGTGTCGGCGACTGATTGATCCGCCGGGGTTGTCAAGTATTTGTGCGGCCGGAATTCATGAGGCGAACACCGCAGCGCAGCACGTCAACTAACTGCAAGGATTGCCGGATTCACCGTTCTGCTCTATTCTGTGGGGCGATCTGGTAGCGTTGTATCCAAGACGTGACGGTGAAAATGCGTGCCCCGCGTGTGATCTTCTATCATCAGGTTCTGCGACAGCCGCGGCCCGAACATTTCTTTTTTCGCGGCGTGCCGACGGTGGACCAGTTTCGCGCGGACATGCTGTTCATCCGCGAGCATTTCCATCCCATCTCCATGCAGCAGATGTGCCGCGAATGGTATGGCCGGCAGCGCTGGCCGGCACGGGCAGTGCTGATCACGTTCGACGACGGT
>DASXUA010000679.1:0-1876 GCA_036505095.1 Phycisphaerae bacterium | reverse complement strand
CGACGGCCGCGTCGCGGATGTGCGCGTGGGTCATCCAATGGTCCCGGGCTTCCTGACGGCCGTTCTGCGCCATAGTGACCAGTTTATCGCGCAGGCCGGCCTTGGAAACAGGGATAAAGACGCGTTTGTTCAGCTCCAGGGGCGCGAACAGGTTGGCATGGCCAATCAGCATTTCCGCACGCCCCAGGAACAGATAGCCGTCGGGGTTCAGCGCCTGGTAGAAGCGCGACAGAATCCGCGTTTGCCCCTCGGTATTGAAATACATCAGCGTATTGCGGCAGACCAAGAGGTCCACTCGGCTGATGGGCGGATCGCTGAGCAGGTCGTGACGTCCGAAGATCACGTTACGGCGCAGGGCACGATCGAAGCTGATCCGTCCCTTGTCGGCCCCGAAATATTTTTCGCGCAGCGCGGCCGGCACGCTCTCCAGGTCCTTTTCGGAATAGGCGGCGTGCCGCGCCTTGTTGAGCGCATCCTCGTCCACGTCGGTGGCGTAAATCTTCACGCGCTGGCGGAAGACGTCGTGTCCCAGGTGCTCCGCCAGCAGCATCGCCAGCGTGTAGGCCTCCTCGCCACTGGCACAGCCGGCGCTCCAGACGCGGATCGCGCCCGCCTCACCCTTCGACGCCAGAATCCGCGGAATCACTTCCTGTGAGACGTACTCCCACGCCGTCGGGTCACGGAAAAAGCTGGTGACATTGATGAGGATGGTGTTGAAAAGCTGCGCGAACTCACCCGGGTGCACCTCCAGATAGTCGGTGTAGCGCGTGAAGTCTTCGATGGCGACCGTTTGCATGCGCCGCCGCACGCGCCGCATCAGGCTGCCGCGCTTGTAGGCCGTGAAGTCAAAGCCGCGGGCGCGCTTGAGGTAGTCCAGCAGCGTGTCGAAACCGGCGGAATCGAGGGCGCGTTCACTTTCCTGGGCCGTAGGCGCGGGATCGGCCGATGCCACCTCGGGGCCGTCGTCAGCTTCAGGCGTTTCGCTCATCGCGACCTTCCATCACCAGCGTCACCAGGGCGCGCGAGATTTCCTTGAGCGGCAGCACGAAATCCACGTGGCCGCTCTTGATGGCCGCCGAGGGCATGCCGAAAAACTCGGAGCTGCCTTCGTCCTGCGCGATAACGGTTCCGCCCATTTTCTTGATCGCGCGCACGCCCATGCTGCCATCGGCGCCGGTACCCGTCAAAACCACGGCGATGGCGCGGTCCTTGAAACTGGCCGCCACGGATTCGAAGAGCAGGTCGGCCGACGGACGCAAAAAGTGCACCAACTCGGTCTGGGTCAGCGACAGCGTTCCGTCGGAGTTGACCAGCAGGTGCCGGTCGGGCGGCGCAATGTAAACCGCGCCGGATTGCAGACCATCGCCGTCGGCTGCCTGTCTGACAGGCAAAGCCGAATGGCGCCCGAGGATGCCGGCGATCAGACTGCGGTGGCGCGGATCCAGGTGCTGCACGGCGACGACCGGTATCGGGAATTCTGTGGGTAACCCGGACAAAACTTCGCGCAGGGCGTTCAGTCCGCCAGCGGAAGCCGCCAGCGCAACGATCCCGTAGGCCGGCCGGAACGGTTGAGCCTCGGGCACCTCGGGCAACTCGTCGGGGTCCGGGATTTCGGACGGGCGCGTCATTCTTCCCGCGCCAAATCTGGCGCGCGCCGCACCGGCTCGAACTCCGAGGCCCCCCCGCCGTCACCGCTCTGCAGCACTTGCCGAATGATCTCGGCGCGCTGCCGCACGCTCGCGGCCCGCGCTTCAAATCGTCGCGCTATGCTCGCTTGGTTTCGCTGCTCCGCATGGCGCGACATGCGCTGCGCAAGCGCCGCGATTTCCTCCAGCGCGTTCATGGCCGTCCAGAGCGCCTCCTCGACGCGTTCGGA
>DASXUA010000678.1:0-8283 GCA_036505095.1 Phycisphaerae bacterium | reverse complement strand
GGGGGCCGTCGTGGGCTGCCCAGCCTCCCGCCCGGGCGGGTCTTGGACCTGGCTTGCGGCGAGCCCGCGGGGAGGGCGAGCCTCCTGGCGAGCCGCCTCGGCCGGAGCCTCGCCCGCCCGGCGGGCGTCGTCGGAATAAGTCGAATAGGTCCCATATGTCCTATTTGAGGGATTCGCGCCGTTGGCGGCCGGACGGGGCAATGCGCTGGCGGGCGGTTCAGACTTCTTCTTGCGGTAAATCCAAACCTCTTGAACACGCTCGTCCAGCCCGCCGGAAGTGGCCAGGGCTTCGAGCAGATGGAAATTCGGTTCGGGGATAAAGGCCGTTCCCGGGCCACCGCGATTAGCAGTCAGGGCCGCACCGAAGAACCCAAAGATGGTGTAGCTGGCACCGCGGCGGGTCAGCGGATTGACGGTGACCTGCGCGTCGCGCAGCACTTCTTTCTGTGCCAACACGTCGGCGATGCGGCCTTCCAGTTCGGCCGCAGTCAGGCCGGCGGCCTGGATGTGGCCCACGACCGGCAGGCTGATCATCCCGAGCTCGTCAATCTGCACCTGCAAGCGCTCCTCGGTTCGCGGCTCGCGCAGCTCGTAAATCCGGGTCTCCAAAAAATCGCCCTTGGTCAAACGATATTCTTCGAGATAGGGCACCAGGTCCTCGGGCATCGGCTCGGTGGCGCCGGGCAGGTCGGAGGGGGGATCCTGGATGCTCAGTGAGTTTCGGATTTCGTTGGTGTTCTCGCGTGAGAAGGAGCCCAGGGCGGTGGGGTCGAGGTACCCATTCAACATCGACTCGCAGCCCGCCGTGGCGGGAACCAAGCCGACCAGCAGCAGAACGTAGCCGAACCATCGCGCATGCCGGTCCCCCTGGACACGCGCGGGCCGGACGGCCCTAGCGAGTCCAGGGTCCCCGGCGCGCCGGGGCCGGGGCGTGGAATTCATCGCCGAACGATGATGTACGGCGCTCGCTGGGTCGTTCATCAGGTGGTCCCGGAAAACTGATAACTTGAAGCCAAAGACCAGACCAGCGCGATAAGCCGTTCGACGCCTCGATGGTTCACTGCGCGATAGAGTTTCCATTCTCCGGCTTCCAGGCTCTAGACACTCGCAGTTAACCCGCTGGCCGCGTTCTTATCGGATACAAGACCCGATATAGTTGAAGTGGTGCCCTTGCAATCGGGACCGGCAACCAGCAGAACCGTGGAAAGTTTCCCCACCTCGACGCGACCCTCGCGTCCCCCTCCGGACCATAGTTGACCCGTCCCATCGGCGACTGTCAATAACCGGGGACTGGCGTTTTCAAGGCTGGGACATGGGTCCCGGCGCGCCGGGATCCCCAAAACGATCCGAGGGCATCAAGCCGCGCGCCAGAATAAGTCAGACCCACCAGGCTAACTCTCCGGCGCGCTGCGTTGACGCGGCGGAAAACCGCATTAGACTGCCGGACGCGAGTTTCTCCGCTACGCGGTAGGTCGTCCGGGACACGCTAGCCCGCACGCGGGCGCGCGAGTCCCGGATCGGCGCGGCCTCATCCGCCGCGGTGGAGGGGCGGGAGGGTACCCGCCGCGGCGGGAATCCCCCGAGTCTGTTCTGGAGCCAACCGAATGATGCTTTATCGAATTCGACGTGGCGCGCTGCTGCTGGCCAGCGGAGCGCTCCTTCTGCAGGTCGGCGGCTGCGTCCCCACCAATTTTCTCGAAATCTTGCAGACGATTTTCCTAGGCGTGACGGCCGCCGCCTCCTACGCGGTGCTCCGGAACATCTAAATAGGAACGCGGAGTGATTTGCCTTGCAAGCGGGGTGGCATGCTTTCACGCGCAGCGGGTAGTCCGCCACGGCGGATCGGCCTGCGGCGGACATGCCCGCGCGGTGCCCGCCGCGGCGGGCCACCCCAGCTACTGGCTACTGTTCTCGGTAGGGGCTCTGGTCAAAGGGCCGCGCGAAGCGCTCCTCGCCCAGCAGCATCACCCGGACGGTCTTCAACAGAATGCGCAGGTCCATCCCGATGCTCTGATGATGCACATAGTAGACGTCGTACTTGATGCGCTCATCCCACGGTGATGACGCGCTGCTGTTGACCTGCGCCAGGCCGGTCAGGCCCGGCCGCACCAGCATCCGCTGCCATTGGAATGCGTTATAGGCCGCCACTTGATCCGGCAGCGTCGGACGCGGACCAACCAGCGACATCTCGCCGCTGAGCACATTGAAAAGCTGCGGCAGCTCATCAAGTTTAGTCCGCCGCAGTAGGCGTCCAATGGGGGTAATCTCCGGATGGTGCAAGGGCACCAGTTCCTTGGGATCCGGCTTGCGCCCGCCGCGCATGGTGCGGAACTTGATGGCCCGAAATTCCACGCCCGCGCGACCACTGCGCGTCTGTATGAAGAACACCGGCCCGCGGCTGGTGAGCTTGATCACGATCGCGCACAGCAGCACCAGCGGCGAAAGCAGCACGATGAGCAGCAGCGCCCCCAGCAGATCGAAGGCGCGCTTGCCGCGCCGCGTCCAGAAACTCTGCTTGGCTGCGCTCGGCTGCGGCATGGCACGCGCAATGTAGCTGCGCACATGAAGCCGCGGCAAGCCGCATGCGGGACGCTGCATCCGTCTCGGACGGCGCAGCCTTTGCGCGTCGCGCAAATCTTGCCGTGTGCCGTGTGGCTAACATGAACCCGAGCGAAGCGCTGATCCCGGCGCGTCCCGGCGCGCTGGGAGCTGATCCATCAAGCTGCCGCCCACGCGCGACCGATAACCTACCGGGATCGGGAATCCCATCGTGCGCACGATCCGAAACGCGGCCAAGCGGCTAGCGGTGCGATGTACGTTTGAATCGGGGCCGCCGCGACCAGCGGCGCGTGCGTCCGGTCAGGCAACAAAAGGCCGCGCGATGATTGGACGATGATCACTTTGAATAATCAAAACCGTCCCGGTGCGTCCCGGCGCGCCGGGACGGCGGTATGGATCGGCGCCGCGTTCATCGCTGCGGCGATGCCTGCGCTGGGGGGCGCGTGTGCGCCGAAGCATCGGACCGTGACATCCGCGCGGGAGTCGCTTTATGGGGCACTCACGATCGCCGTGGCCCCGGCGCTGAATTACAGCGGGAAGTCCGAGGTTGACTCGCACGCGGCTGCCGACCTGATGGCCAGCGAGCTGACCACGGTCGAAGGGGTCGCGGTGATCCCGGTCGCGCGCGTGATCGCGCTGCTGGCAGCGCAGGGGCGCACGAGCGTCGAATCGCCGGAGCACGCGCTGGCGCTGGCGCAGCAGGCCGGCGCCGACGCGATCCTGGTGTTCTCGATCAATGAATATGAGCCTTACACACCGCCCATCATGGGACTCGCCGCTCAACTGTACGGCGTTCGGCCGGACCTCACCGTCACCGGCTTCGCACCGGAATGGGATCGCCGCCGCGGGCAGTCCGCCACCGGCGACTCCGGAGCGGGCGTTGTGGAAAGCATGCGGGAAGCACCGTGCGATGCCGCTGCGGCGGGACCCTTCGCCCAGTCCCAGCGCGTGTACGACGGCTCCCGCGATGCCGTGGTCGAAGCGGTGCGGCACTTCGCCCGCGACCGCGGCTATGGCGCCGGACCCTTGGGCTGGAAGCGCGTGCTCGCCAGCCAGCAGTTATTTCTGCGGTTCTGTTGCCACCGCACGGTCGAAGAGTTGCTGACGCGCGCCCAGCCTGGGGCCGAGCCGCCGCCGCGGCAGTGGCAACTGGGCGCCGCATTGCGGAAATGGCTGTCGCGGCCGCGCGAGGAACGAATGCAATGAACACGGTCCGACAACTGTGCCTGGTCAAGGGCGGCGAGCGTTTCGTCTTTCGCTATCCGCCCGGGCAGGAGCCGGCCGTGATTGACGCTTTGGCCGAATTGGCGTCGGACCGCGCCAGTTCGTTCGACTGGTTCGATGCGGCCGTGCTCAGTTATCAGATGGGACGTCGACTGGAAAATGAGCTCGACGAGGCCGCCACCGAAAGTTGAGAGCCGCGCCGCGCGGCACGGCCTGGCGAAGTCAGGCTGTGGCGCCGGGGCGCGGCCGAAACGAGAATCTGCGGGTTCGAGACGGAACTCGATCGAAAGAGAATTCGCCAGTCCGGGACACGCTAGCCCGCACGCGGGCGCGCGAGTCGCGGACCAGAGGCTGGCTACGGCAAGGGACGCGTTCGCCTGGACCGGCGGACCCTAGCCAGGGGTGCTGTTGAGAAATGGGCTCGCCGATGCGCGGGGCCCCTATCGCGATGGGCGATGGGTCCCCGGAGCTGGGGTCATGAGCGAAAACACGCTGATCAACGAGTTCCTGAACTACCTCAAGTTCGAGCGTCATTTCTCGCCGCATACGGCCAAGTGCTATGCAGCCGATCTGGGGCAGTTCTGCGCGCACCTGTCCGCGACCGTGGAGGGCGGCGCCGGATCGAATGGCGACTACCACGGCCACGGTCCGAGCGAATACGCGAGCTTCGGCTCCTCAGGCAGCGCCACCGCCACGCTCGAGGCCACCGATACGCGCACGCTGCTGCTGAAAGTGGAGGCCGATACGGTCCGCAGGTTCCTCGCCTATCTGGGGCAGCAGAACTATTCGAAATCAACCATGGCCCGCAAGCTGGCCACGCTGCGGAGCTTCTACAAGTTTTGCGTGCGGCGCGGTTATGTGCAGACCAATCCGCTGACCGCCATCCGCACGCCCAAGCAGGAGAAGCGTCTGCCCAAGTTCCTGGAGCTGGAGCAGATCACCAAGCTGCTGGCGACGCCCGACGACGGCACGCTGCTGGGAGCGCGCGACCGCGGCATGCTGGAAGTCATGTACTCGACGGGCATCCGGGTCAGCGAGCTGGTCGAGCTGGCCGAAAGCGACGTGGACTTCATCGGCCAGTGTCTGCACGTGCGCGGCAAAGGCAAGAAGCAGCGCACCACACCGATCGGTCCTACCGCGCTGGCGGCCATCAAGAAGTATCTGGACTTGCGCCGCGCCGAGCCGCGCGCCGCCAGCTTCGACGTACGTTCGCTCTTCGTCAATAAGCACGGCCAGCGCCTCAGCACACGCAGCGTCCGCCGCAAGCTCGACAAGTATCTGTCCGAAGCCGGCCTGGACCCCAGCATCAGCCCGCACACGTTGCGGCACAGCTTCGCGACGCACATGCTCAACAACGGCGCCGACCTGCGCAGCGTGCAGGAATTGCTCGGTCATCAATCGCTTTCAACCACGCAGATCTATACCCACGTGACCAACAAGCGCCTGAAGGAAGCCTACGACGAAGCCCACCCGCGGGCCTAGAGTTCATGGCGCTCGGCCTTCTTTCGCGTGCTCAGCGCTCGAGGCTGGCCGCACGCCAGAAATCTCCGCGTCGGGAGGCGATTCCGCAGGCGCGGGCGCTATAGCCGTGGGCTGCGTCGCCTCGTCGAACTTGGCCAGCTTCGCCCGCCATACTCCCGCCTTCGCGTCGTAACCCTTGCCCGGTTCGGCAGTGTCCCAGGCTTCATAGAGCTTAACGACCCTTTCCATCGCTTCGCGCTTGCGCCGACTGCCCCAAGGTCGTGGGGGCTGAAACTTCTCGTAGCCTTCGATCAGCAGCGGCTCGGCCTCGGAGAATTTCCCCCGCCCGGTCAGCGCACCGCCGAGCAAGCTCATGGCGTTGTGGCGACACCAGACCTGCGCATGGCCATCTGGAAGGGCTCTTTCCCGGATGGACAGGCACTCGCGAAGCAACGGATCGGCCTCGACGGCGCCGCCGAGACGGGTCAGCACTGAGCCGAGCGCTGCCAGCGTCGTGGCAGTCAGCAGGTGACCTTGGGGCAGGGAGCGGCGACAGATTGCCAAGGCCTCGCGTGCGAGAGCCTCGCCATCCGCGGGCCTTCCATGGTCGACTAGGAGTGTCGCGAGGCTGCTCAGCGTCATCGCCGTTGCGGGGTGCTGAGAGCCCAGCAGCTTGCGCCGTATGGCGAGGGACGCGCATTGCCAGCGCGCTCAGGTTGCGCGCCACCTCGTGCTTCTGCTGCGGTCGTATGCCTTGATTGATTTCGAGGGCCTTTCGCAAATGTGACTCTGCGGCCGCGTACAAGCCCAGAGCCCGGTAGGCGCTGCCGATGGTCGTTCGCACTGCGGCTTCCGTGGCCGGGCTGTCACGTAAACCTTCCGGATTGGATTTGATCTGTCGCCTCATCCAGGACCTGCCGAATGCCCACCTCGCTACCTTTGTCAGCGGGATTGACGGAAGACAGTAGGTCCTGGAGGAACTCGTTGGCAGCCCGCGCGTGCGCCGTTGCTTGGTCGGCGCCCCGCCAGAGTAAGGCGAGCAAGGCGAAGCCGCCCATTGCGAAGAACAGAAGAGCCGTGGCTGCGATAGCGTGGATGCGGTAACGGCGTAGGTAGGTGCGCGCAACATAGCGAACCGAATCGCGTTTGGCTTCGATCGGCTCGCCATCGAGGTACCGACTGATGTCGCGCGCCAACTCGCCGGCCGACTGGTAGCGCCGCTCGCGCTCTTTGCTTAGGCACTTCAGGACAATCGTCTCGACTTCGTCGTTGATCTGCTTGCGAAGGGTGCTCGGCCGGGCCGGCCCTGCGCGCATGATGCGGTCGAGAACGTCGCGCATGTTTCCGATCACTTCATAGGGGAACGTGCCCGTGAGCATTTGGTACAGGATTACACCGAGCGAATACACATCGGTGCGGATGTCGATCTTGTCTGGTGCGCCCTCGGCCTGCTCGGGACTGGCCCAAGGCAGCGACCCGATGAACTGTCCGGTGATCGACACCGGCGGATTTCCGATTTCAGATTTCAGTTCAGATTCCCGATCTCAAAAGGCGTGGCGACCTTCGCGAGCCCGAAGTCCAGGATGTGCGGCTCACCCGATGAGTCCACGCGGATGTTGCCGGGCTTGAGGTCGCGGTGAATCACGCCGCGCAGATGGGCCGCATTGACCGCTTCGCAGATCGTCTGGAACAGCCGGAGGAGATTGTCGATTTCGGATTTCCGATTTCCGATTGATGGGGAGAGGCGTCGCTCCTTCAAATTGGCAATCGGCAATCGGCAATCGGAAATCCATTGGTCCAGCGGCTGGCCGGAAATGTAGTCCATCACGAAGAAGACATGCCCGGTGGCGGCCGTTCCGCTATCGTGGATCGTCACGATGTTCGGGTGTTTCAACCCGGCCAGAATCTACACTTCACGCTCAAAGCGCGCCCGATCGCGCGAATCGGCGAATGGCCCCTCGCGCATCACCTTGATGGCCACCTTGCGCTTGGTGGCCTTCTGGATGGCCTGACACACCACGCCCTGCCTGCCGCGGTGAATCTCGCGCAGGATCGTGTACCCCGGAAACGAATCCGCCGCGGGCTGCGCTGATGGTCCCTCCAAGCCATCCGGCTCCGCGCCGGGCGATGTGGTCGTGTCGTCCGCGCGGCTGCGGGCCTGCTCGACCCGCGCCAACTCGCGCAGCCGTTCGCCGAGTGCGGGCATTAAGTCCACGTATTCGGCGATAATCACCTCGTCGCGGATATCTTCGCCGGCCAGGCGCCGCTTGGCCACGTCATCCAGCACCGCGTCCAGTGCGGTTCGATCGTCTTGGGCGGGTGATCGTGGTGCATCATCGGTCATCGCGGACGAACCTCGCTTACGTCATCCGGCGCCGACGACCGCGGCGAAACGTCGGCCCCCTCCGCGCTGCCAGCGTCCGTGGTGTTGAGCGGCGCCGCCGCGGGTTGCATTGTTGGTTCGAACTCGGCGAGCTTCGCGCGCCACGCGGTCGCCTTCTGGGCGCAGCCCTTGTCGGGGTCGGCCGCGTGCCAGCTTTCGTAAAGATCAACGATACGCTCGATCGCGGCACTCCGCTGGTCCGGTGCAACCATTGGATCGTCTTTCACGGCATCGAAAACTTCGAGCAGGAGCGCCTCGGCGGCGGCAAAATCGCCCTGTGCGCAAAGTGACGTCGCCAAGCTCATAAGGCTCTCCCGACCGTCGACCTGTGATGGCTCTCCAATAGCGGCGAACGTCAGACTGGAGTGAACGTCAGCGGAAGTGATCGAAACTGAAGCAGGCAGGTGCGAGAGCTGTGCGAGCAGACGACGCGCCGCCGCGACGTTGGGGTGTTGATCCCCCCCTTCGCGAGACTCGAATTCAACATAATCTTCCAGGATCGATTTGGCATGCATCAATTTTCCCTGGGCCAAACAGGTGTGCGCCAGGAGCGTCATTGCGGCCCGGATATTTCGATGTTGGTCGCCAGATACCTGTCGGTAGCCCGCCAGAGATTCGATAATCAGCGGCTCAGCCTCGCGATAACGCCCGCCGGA
>DASXUA010000677.1:0-3287 GCA_036505095.1 Phycisphaerae bacterium | reverse complement strand
CAGTCCAGCTCATCGCCCTCGACCTTCCCCTTCTCGCGGGGCGTCAATGCCAACGTCAGCGTTTCGCTCCCGCGCACCAGTTCGAGCGTCGCGGGTGTATCCTTCGGCAGAAAACCCAGCTCCCGCCGAATCGCCGGCAGGTCTTCCTCGGTCATCGCCGTCACCGCGCGGCCGTTGATCTTCAGCAGGCGGTCCAGCGGCTGCACGCCGGCGCTGGCCGCCGGGCCGTCCGGGTCGGTCCCGGCGATCATCACGCCCTCGGTCGCGTCGAAGTAGATGTTCCGATTGAAATCGCGCAGCGGTTGAAGCTGCAATCCGGTCCAGCTCCAGCGCACCTGGCCACACCTGCGGATGTGCTCGGCGATCTGCCGCACGACGGCCGAAGGAATGGCAAACCCCATGTCGCCGCCGCCGGTCACGCCCAGCGTGTTGACGCCGACCACCTCACCGGCGGTGTTGACCAGCGGTCCGCCGGAATTCCCCGGGCTGATCGCCGCGTCGGTCTGCAGCCACAAGCTGTATTCGCCGCGATCCGGCAGGAACCGCCGCGTGCAAGAGATAATCCCGATCGATACCGAGCGGCTCAGGCCCCAGGGCGCGCCCATGGCCATCACGAAGTCGCCTTCGCGCAGCGCGTCCGAATCGCCCAGCGGCGCAAGCGGCAGCGCCGCTGCGTCGCTGGGCCGGCTCAAGCGCAGCAGCGCCAGATCGGTATCCTTGTCGGTTCCCACCACGGTCGCGTAGAGCGCCTGCCCATCCAGCAGCAGGCAGCGCACTTCGGTGGCCTTGTCGACGACGTGCCAATTCGTCAGAACCTCGCCGTCCGGCGACACGATGACGCCACTTCCGGAAACGCCTTGGGACGTGCGTTTGCCGGCCTCGTGCGTCTCGCGCACGCACTTGATGAACACCACCGCGGGGAACACCTTTTCCGTGGCCGAGCGGATCACTTCGCGAAAATCGAGCCGTTCCAAGCCGCGAACGGCGCTATCCGGCGCCTGCGCGGCCGCGAAGCGGCACAACAGTAGCAGACAAGCAGAGAACACCGATTTCTTCCGCGTCAACCCCTGTACTCCGAAGCTTGGAAGCCGAAAGGCCGGACCGCAGAATGACTGCCGGACGGTCTATCGGCCGCTAACATAATCCGCGCGCGAGACTCGGACAAGCCGCACTGAGTGGGCAAGTCCGCCAGGAACCGCCGTGGCGGGCGGTCTTTCGCTTGCCCGTGCGAACGCCGAGGCAGCCGCGCGTAAGCGACAACACTGCACAGCCGTGCCGAGGAACGAGCCGCCTATGCCCGAACTGCCGGACATTGTGACCTATATCGGCGCACTGCGGCAGCGGATTGTAGGCCGGCCGCTGGAGCGCGTCCGCATTATCAGCCCGTTCCTGCTGCGCTCGTTCGATCCGCCCATCGAGGCCGCGGAGTCAAAAACCGTTCTGGATGTCCGTCGCCTGGGCAAGCGCATCGTCCTGTGCCTGGATGACGATCTGTTCATGATTTTTCACCTGATGATCGCCGGGCGCTTGCGCTGGGAGCGGCGGGGGACGGCGCCGCCGGCCAAAATCGGTCTGGCGGCGTTTGATTTTCCGACGGGCACACTGCTGATGACCGAGGCGGCGGCGAAAAAACGCGCTTCCCTGCACCTGGTTCGCGGTGAATCAGCCCTCGCGGCCCATGACGCCGGCGGCATCGAGGTGCTGGAGTGCGACCTGCCGGCGTTTCGCGCGGGGCTCGTGCGCGAGAACCACACGCTGAAACGCGCCCTGACCGATCCGCGCCTCTTCAGCGGCATCGGCAACGCCTATTCCGATGAAATCCTGCACGCCGCGCGGCTCTCGCCCGTCAAGCTGACGAGCAAGCTCAGCGACGAAGAGGTCGCGCGCTTGCACGGCGCGACGCGCGCAACGCTGGAACATTGGATCGCGGCGCTGCGCGCCGAATTTGCCGAGCGTTTTCCGGGCGCCGGCGACATCACGGCCTTCCGCAAGAGTTTCGCCGTCCACGGCCGATTCGGAAAGCCATGTCCCGTCTGCGGCTGCGCCGTCCAGCGGATTCGCTATGCCGACAACGAAACGAATTACTGCCCACGCTGCCAGACGGAAGGCCGCATCCTGGCGGATCGTTCACTGTCGCGCCTGCTGAAAGACGACTGGCCGCGCTCGATCGACGACATCTGACAGAAGTATCTCGCGCAAACGGCGCAATGCCGAAAAAATCGACGAGCCTCAGCGTTTTCCCGATGCTTCGCCGAGTAATACCGGCGCGAGCTTCGTGTACGTTATGGAGGTGATGACGAATAGTAATCCCAGGCCCAGCAGCGACAGTACCCGATAGACCGAGCGAATCTCGGCCATGTCGACCAGCAGCACCTTGCCGAGCGTCAGGCCCAGCAACGCCAGGCCGCCGTAACGGCTCCAGCGGGACGTACGGGCGAAACCCACCGCTACCAGCGCGATGCCGTACAAACCCCAATAGATGCTCAAACCGGTCTGTCGCGCCATGGCCGCCCGCTCGATCTGCGATCCGGCGTGCGCGAAGAAGCGGTCAATTTCCAGGCTGCCGAGCCACAGCCCCATTATCGCGATCAGCGCCAGCGGGATGCCCACCGGGTGCGGTGTGACGTGCAGCAATGCAGCGCGCAGCGCGGGCGTTACCCGGATCAGCCGCACCGCCAGGCTGAGCGCCAGAACGAGAAACACGCCGATCAGGAACTGCTGATTGAGCACCAGCCAGGCCGCGGCCGTGCCGGCCACCACCCGCCAGCCGACGGTATCAATTGCCAACCAGAACAGCGCGGCGGCAATCATCAGCACCGTTCCTGTCTCAATCAACGGACGGTGTGTGCGGCGACGGCCGATCAGCAGCATGAGCAGGCCGCTGGCTGCACTCAGGAAGGTCCACCACAGCATGCGCGTTTGCAGTGGCGGCCAGGTGGGTTTCCAGCTCGTCGCGTGCGCGAGTTCCCACCGGCCGATGATACGGTCGGTCTCGAAGACCAATCCGCAGATGAGCACGAGCCCGAGGCCAGCAGGAGCCCAGCCAGTTTGCGATGCGCCCCGATCCGCCGATCGCAGCCGTGCCGCCCACCAGATGCATGCGGCGATCGCGACCGCCATCGCCATCTGCCCGTTCAGCACCGGCAGCACGGAGGTGGGACTCCAAGTGGGATCCAGCCGCCGCACCAACTCATCGCCGATCAGCCATTTGCAGGTGACCGCGACCAACACCAACTGTGCCTGTTCGCAATAGAGCTGTCGACGGCCTGCTTTCTGGAATGCGAGCA
>DASXUA010000676.1:0-19016 GCA_036505095.1 Phycisphaerae bacterium | reverse complement strand
GGTGCACTCGCGCGGCGGAATGGCGCTGCTCAACGTGAGCAGATAGGGCCCGCTGCCGCTGCCGATGACTGCTGCAACCGTCGGGCAGTCGCCGTCGCCGTTGGCCGCGCTGTCCGTACACGCGATCAACACATTGCCGGCGCTGGGCGTCGGGGCAGGCGTGCTGCTGAATGTCACGCTGATCTGGGCGAACTCGATCGCGTCCTCGCCCGGCGTGCCGGCAGCGCCGATACCCTGGGTCAGCGTCAATCCGCTGCCGGTCTGCAGCACGTCGCGGAACGGCTGATCGGGAGCGAAGGGGTTAGCCGAGGCTATCGGTGGATTCGCTGACACAATGGCGACTGGGACCACCCCCAGTACGGTCAGACCGACACGGTATGAGTCAAACGGCGGCGACGTGATGAACCGCGCCGCTGCGACGAAGCTGACGCCGCTGGTTTGGCTCAGAACGGCGGCGGTCGCGTCGCCGCCGGGTCCGACGTAGATGGGGAAGCCCGAGGGATCCAGCACCGAGCCGGCCGCGCTGACGCGCGCCCCGTAGATGTCCGTGCGCTCATCAAAGAAATACAACTGGTTGCGCTGGTCGTCCCAGGCGACGACAAAGTTCGTGCCGTCCCAGCCGACGACCGGGCGAAGCTGCCGCCCCGGAGCTTCGGAAACGACAAAGACATTGCCGGCCCACGAGCCATTCGCATTCATCATCCGGCCGGCGATGTAGTTGTTGGCGTTGGCCAGCGAGTTGTTGCGCCAGACAAATAGGTGCTTGTCGCCGTTGAACGCCACATCCGGTTGCCCGCCGGTGTAACTCACGCTGGCCTCCGGCGTGCGCGTGCCGTCGGAGAAGATGAACGCATATTGCAGATAGGCTTGCGGATTATCGTGGGTGGGGTGCGCCTCCCACGTCGCCACCCAGCGATCGCCCGCCGTGTGGATGCGCGCGTTGTAGGCATACGAGGAACCGACCGCCACCGGAGCCGCGTCAAGCAGGGCACCCGTCGCGCCGCTGACGCGGCGGTAATAGACCGCGATGTACTGCGGATTGTTGGGGATCACCAAGTTGCTGGCGGTGACGCAGAAGTCCGCGCCGAGCGCGGCGACGTCGACGTTGAACCCCGGCATCACGTCGATCGGCGCAGCATCGACGAACGAGCCATCGGCGTTCATCCGTCGGGCTTTCGCGCTCGTGTCGTTCCAGACGACCATGTATGAGGAGCCGTTCCACGCGATGCCCGGCTTCGCCAGCGCGGCGCCCTGCGCTACGACCAGCGGCTCGGTCATGGTCGGCTGTCCGTCGGGCGCGAGGAAATGCACGCGGATGCGGTCGTTGCCGGTCGCCTGACTGATGAAGGCCAGCGCGACCTGCCCGTCGGGACCGAGCGCGAAGCTCGGCGTGCGCTGGTTCGGCGTGCTGGTGGAAACGACGCGTTCCGCTCCGGGCGCGTTGGCGGCGCTGAGCGGTATGTTGAAGACGTTCGCGTCGCCAGACGTGCGATAGTCATCATAGAAGGTCTGCGCACCGCCGTTCGGCCCGCCCACGACCTGGAAGTCGTAGGTGTTTTGGGTGCCGGGCGTGCCGAGCGGTATGAGCACGCCGTTGGGATCCAGCGCACAGCCCGTGGCGTTGACGCGCCCCACGCGCATCTGGTTCGATACGCCCCAGCCCACGAACCAATTCGTTCCGTCGTGGCTGATGCTCACCTCGCCGGGCGACAGGCTGCCGGTGTAAAGCGGCGCGCCGGCCGGATTGAGCAGCGCTCCATCGCTCGTCATGCGCGAGCAGACCAGGTTGGTGGTGTACTGCGGGCTCCAGGCGATAAGATACTCGCTTCCGTTTGTGCCAATGCTCGGGCTGAGTGGAGTAAAGACGTTGCCGATCGGCTGGCCATCCATTCCAATCCGCCGGGCCTTGTAGCTGTAGGAATACCAGTCCTGCCCGACGACCAGATACTCGCCGTTGGCGCCCAGCACCTTGTTGCCGTTGGACAGATAGGTCCAGTCCATCAGTATCACCGGCGTGGGGTCGATGAATTGGCCGTTGCCGTTCAGCCGCCGTCCGGCCAGGTACGTGCCATAGTTGTCCGCGTGATACAGCGTCCATGTGACCAGCCACTGACCATTCTGCCCGCCGACCCACGCATATTGCTGATCGTTGACCAACATCAGCGGCGTAGAATCCAGAATCTCTCCCGCCGGCGACACGCGCAGGCCGCGAATATTGTTGCTGTAGTAGGAGCCGGAGGGATCCTGCGAATAGAACGTCACCAGCCAGTTCTCGCCGTTCCAGGTCGCCCTGGGAGACTGCTGCCAGCCGGCGGCCGCGCTGATGACGAATGGCGCCGGATCGACCGGATTGCCCGCGGCATCGAGGCGGATGCCGAATACGTCCATGCCGCTCTGTGCGCTTCCGCCGCCGATGACCTGACTGCGATAGTCTGTCCAAACGATCAGAAATTGATCCCCGCCGCGCGCAGCGTGGCACTGAATCTGGTCCATCGTGGCCGGCGCGACGCCAGCGTCGCCGGGAAATAGCCCGAGCTCGTTCACCGGCATCGGTTGAGCGCGTGCCGCGCCGTGCACATAAGCCAGAAGGGCCGTGACGATCATTGCCCGAAAAGTCGCCATTCGGATCCCGCACATCGACCTGCTGCTCGTGCCAGCCAGTTGCCAACTCTCTGAATTCGAACGAACGCGATTCATAGCCGTACCTCCACGGAAAGGGGCGTCAGGGTCCAGTGAAATCGTGTTGGAATAGCGCGGCGTCGCGCAGGTCCCCATCATTGTCGAGTTGCAGATCGGCCGAGGCGCAGCCGCTGCCGAATGGAACCGAGGGTCCGCTCATGCAGGCTGCAAAGGCAGCCCAGTCGCCAAGGTCCACGTCGCCGTCGCCATCGATGTCGCCGGTGCCTGTGTTCGGTGTGAGCAGGATGATGCCGCTCTGATTGGTGGCGTTATTCGCCGCCGGTACCGCCATCTGCCGCGAGTTGTTGATCGCCAGGCCATAGCCGTTAATCACGTACCAGTGACCGGCGTCGGCGACGATCAGGTCCTCGATGAGGAACGTGCCGATTCCCTCGAAGCGCACATGGGGCGCGACGTTGAGCCGCATCACCACGTCGCCGTGGTCGTTCATGTCCCAGGCGCTGTTGGTTTGACCGCAACCGCTGAGCACCTCCCAGCCCACGCCGTCGGTGTAGCGCGCCGACTGGTGGTCGCAGTTGCCGCCGCTGGTGAGGATCACGCTGCCGGCGACCTGCCCGGACTCGTTGATGGTCTCGCCCCCCGACGCGAGGTAATTGGGCGGTCCAGCGGGAACGCCGAGGTCCTCGACGATCATGGTGTTCAGGTTCAGGCGTTTGCAGGTGAAGGAGTGGTCGATGAGCACGCGCTGGTCATTGATGTCCACGGGATCGAAGACACCGGTCGACGACAGATCCTGAATTCCCCCCGGAGCCGTAAAGAGCACCGGGTAACGGAACGTGCCGTGGGAGGAATATCCGATGATGTCTCCAACGTTATTTACCGCCGTCGCGTCGCTGGAGACATGGCCGGGCAGCGTGCCGAACTGCTGGATCGTGTAGCCGCCGGAGCCGTCGGGGATCCACGCGGCCGCTTTGCCGAACAACCTTGGGTAGGAACTCGGCCCTACCGAGCCGACGATGACGCCGGTGTCGTTGATGTCGTTCGCAAAGCTATATTGGGCGCCGGGCGGCAGCGGCAGGAGCACCGCGGGTGCCCCGGCGTGCGACACCCAGCCGCCCGAGCCGGTCGTGCCCGTGCCGACCACGTCACCGGCCTCGTTGATCCCTGCGGCGTTAATTGCGCTGATCCCGGGGGTGATGAACTGGGCAGTGTAAGCGGGGGGATCTGCACTAGCAGCCGGCAGCGCCGTACTCATCGCGAGCGTCACAGCCGACAACATTGCCGCTGCCAGACGCCGGTCATTTGTGTGGCTCTTGCTTAGGTCGAACACGCTCTTCTCCTTGTGATTGGAACGCTACGGGCACGCTGCGACCGTCGCGCCCGAGAATACCTGCGTGGTATTGACACCATTGAGCAACTGCACTTCGCGCAGCAGGTCCTGGGTGTTGACACGGCCTGTCGGCTGACTGCTGCGATCGACGTTGTAACGGGCCCAATTCGTGGGCTGGTTAGCGCTGCCATTGTTCAGCGCTTGTACCAGCGCTAGCAGATCTTGCGTGTTGCTGCTCCCGTCCAGGGTCAGATCTCCAGATAAAGACTGGTACTGCAGCTTCTGTCCGGCGCTCGTGCCGGCGAAAGTGAACGTGGTGCATTCGCGCGGCGGAATCGCGCCGCTCAGCGTCATGACATACGGCCCGCTGCCGGCGCCGGTCACATGGGTGATGACCGGACAATCGGCCGGCCCGTTGCCGGTCACGTCGGTGCAGGCGACCGTCACGTTTCCGACGGCGGGCGCGGGGTTCGGAGCGCCGCTGAACGTGACGCTGATCTGCGCGAATTCAATGGCATCTTCACCCGGCGTGTCGGGCGCACCGATGCCCTGCGTGAGCAGACTGCCCGTTCCGGTCTGCAGCACGTCCCGGAACGGTTGACCCGGCTGATACGGGCTCGCCGCTGGTGGGTTGGCCGCGACGATCGCCGGAGCGGCCAGGCTGACGGCGACGCATGCGCTGAACTCGGAGCTGTTTCCCGTGACTTGGTGGGTGGCCGTGGCTGTCATCACCTGCCCGGCACTGACGCCAACCGGCAGCATCACGTTGAAGCTGGCGTTCCCGCCGGCATTGGTCGTCACGACGGTCGAGCCTAGATAGTCCTGACCTTCGCCGAAGCCGCTCGCGTCACATGCCTCGTTCGCGAAGAACTGCACAAGGAAATCCGTGTTGGCCAGCGAGTTCAGCGTGCCCTCCACGTAGGTCGCGGCCACGCCGTCGCTGCCGGCACTCGCAATCACCGGAAAATTCTGCAGCCCGTTCCCACCCGTGTCGGCATCGCCGGCATCGTTCGGAGTGACGCCCGGCGCGCCGAGGGCCGTGATCAGGTCGATCCCCATCCCACCGTTCGAGTAGATCGCGTTACCCAGCATGCGGACGCCGCTGACTGTGCCATCAACCCGCACACCGGTCACCTGATTGAATGCGATCGTGTTGCCTTCGCCGGTCAGCAAGCCCCCGAGCGTCGTGTTCGTCGGGTTGCCGGTGGTCGGGAAGTACGCGAAGGCCAGACCCCGATAGTTCGGGATCGGGCCGTCGCCCGCCGCATTTGTGCCGATTCGATTTCCGGCCAGCACCGTATTGCTGGAGTTCCCGTTGACCGAGACCGCGAGCCCGAAGAACTGGCCGGCATAGTGCGGGCCCGTCCCGCCGCCGATCAACCCGCTGATGACGTTGTTGCGGATGACCGTACCGGAACAATCGCGCACGTTGATGCCCGTCGGCCCGATCTGCGGCGCGGCCGCGGTTCCATCGGCATTGGTCCCGATGTAGTTGCCCTCGACGATGGTGTTCACCGCGAGAATGAGCGACACCTGCTCGCCGACGGGAAAACCCTCTTCGCCGAAGTGACCGGCACCGGAAATGATGTTGCGCTCTTGCGGTGACGGTCCGCCGATCCGATTATTCGACGCGACCAGTTGCGGACAGCAGGAAGGCGCGCGCACCTCGATGCCCGCGAACGCGCCCGTGAGCGTGTTGCCGATGACGACGTTGCCGTCGGCCGGTGCGTCGATACGCACACCGGAATTGCCGGCGCTCAACTGGTTGCCTTCGCCCGGCTGCGTTCCGCCGACGACGTTGCCGCTCGCCGGCGGTCCGCTGAAGCCGCCGTTGATGTAGATGCCCGCGTACAGCGGACCGGAGATCGTGCAGGCGATAACGTGGTTGTTGTCGCCCGTAATCTGGACGGCATAGCCGCGCTGCATGACGCGGTCGAGTCCTTTGATCGTGCAGTTGTTCCCGTTGAGATAGATGGCCGCACCACCCCAGCCATTGGGCTCCAGCCCGTAGATGCCGACTTCCCAGCCGTTGGGATTGGTGTCGCCGGTAAAGGCCGTCTGAGTCGTGAAATCGACCGTCGTCTCGTTGTCATTGATGAGAAACGCGCCGTTCTCCAATCGCAAGAGCGCCATGTTGTTGAACAGCCACCATTCACTCTGGGGAATCGCAAAAGCGATCGTCTGCGGGCCCGGCGTGTTGTCGGTGGCCTCAAGCGCTTCGCGGAACGAAACCTTGCCGTCCGGCCCGGGTAGGTTTACGACCTGCCGCGCGCCGCCGAAATCGACGACGTCGTTGAGGGTCGTCACCGTAACGGTCTGCCCGACCGCGGTCGTCCAGCCGGCGGTGAGGACGGCAACGCCTGCACAAGTTCGTATCGAGTGGCATTTCATCGTAAGTTCCCTTCGGTTGCGCTGCTGTTTGGATCGCTGCCTGTCACCCTGAGTTCTGAGCCATCGAAGGTTCGCCAAGCAAACCTCTGCTCAGAACTCAGGTCCAAAGACCTCTTTACGGGCAAGCCGCGACGCTGGCGCCGTTAAAGGACTGCGTCGCATTGACGCCATTGAGCAATTGCACTTCGCGCAGCAGGTCCTGCGTGTTGACGCGCGCCGTGGCCTGCGTGCTGCGGTCGATGTTGTAGCGTGCCCAGTTCGCCGGCACGTTCGCACTGCCGTTATTGATGGCCTGCACCAGCGCCAGCAAGTCCTGCGTGTTGCTGCTCCCATCGAGGTTCACGTCGCCGGGTAACGACTGGTATTGCAACTCCTGCCCGGTGCTCGTGCCGGCGAAAGTGAAGGTAGTGCATTCGCGCGGCGGAATCGCGCCGCTCAGGGTGAGCACGTACGGTCCCGCGCCGCTGATGGTTGTCACCGTCGGGCAATCGGCCGAGCCATTGCCGGTGATGTCCGTGCACGCAACGGTGACGTTTCCGACGGCGGGGGCGGGATTTGGCGTGCCGCTGAACGTGACGCTGATCTGCGCGAATTCAATGGCACCTTCGCCCGGCGTGCCGGGCGCACCGATGCCCTGCGTGAGCACACTGCCCGTTCCGGTCTGCAGCACGTCGCGGAACGGCTGGCCCGCGACATATGGACTGATCAGTGGCGGGTTGGCCGCTACAAGGTCGACGGCCGTGCTGTTGCCGGCTGTCACGCTGATGCCGACGCTGTCGGACGAGTTCTGGAATCGCTGGTCACGCGCGATCACGCGGACTCGCACGTCGGGGATGCCGCCGCTGGCGGGCAATTGCCAGTTGTAACTCGTGGCCGAGGCCGGCAAATCGCGCACGATCGGGTGCCAGGTGCGTCCGCTGTCGTAGGATGCCTGGATGTCGAAGGATCGCAGGCCCTCGGGCGCGGAGGCGGTCCAGGTGACCGGAACTACTCCGCCGCCCGGGAACGACGCACCGGCCTGCGGCGACTGCAGTGTCACGCTCGGCGGTACGAAGCCCATGCGAGGATCGTGACGGATGGAGAAATAGCCGTCGGCGAAGAACCAGGCCACGGCGTTGGAGTTGTTCGTCACCTGCACGGCCAGGCGCGCCCGGTCGGTGCTGACGAATGGGAAGTCCTGGAAGAAAAAGCCCCCCGTATCTCCCATTCCGTGCGCCAGGCCTTGGATCGCGGCCCCATCGCTTTCCAGCACGACCAGCGGCGTGCCAAGCCCGAGGTTTCCTGGCCCCGTCCACTGCACTTCAGGAGGAATCGGCGTGCCGCCGAAAAACGTCTGACCGCTCAGGTCTGTCGTGATCGTCAGTGTGCCAACGACGTCTCCCGAGGGGACTTGCACCGCCGCTTGGTCCCAGGCCTCCTGCCCGGCCGCATCGACCGCGACCACGCGCAGGAACTGCGGCTGGTTGGTGATGGCATAGCCCGGATCGGGGATCGTGATCTCCCAGGAGCGCGCGCCACCCGGAATACCGCTAACCAATGTCGTGAAACGACTTTGGTAGTGCCCATCGGGTGAGAACTCGATCCGCTGGTTCACGATCGCGTCGTCGCTCTGCACGTCCCAGCGCAGGATGTACTTTGTGCCCTGGTCGAGCAGGTAGTCGGGAATGATGTAGTCGGGCGAGGCATAGCGCTGCGTCAGCCCCGGCTCGATCATTCGCACCACCGGCGGCGTGTTGGCGAAGTTCGGCGGCGCGGTAAGGAACGGCTGGAAGCTGACGTTGTATGCGCCGATGCCGACGATCGAGTCACCCTGGCCGCCGGGGTTGCCGGGCGCCTGCGGCCCCGAGGGGTGGTTCCACCAGCAGTTGCGGGCGTCGGCGCTCGAAAGAAACTCGAAGGCGTCGGCCCCGAAATTGTTGCCCTCGAAGGAGTTTGGGTTGCCGGGGCTGTTCAGACTTGGACTCCCCTGATCGGTGAAATCGACGCCGACGTAGTTGGACGCAAATCGCGTCTTGCGGAAGAAGATGCCGCCGGATGTATTCACGTTGGCGCCGATCACGTTGCCGGTGAACACGCAGTTGTCGACGTACAGCGTGTTGTCCGTGCTGATCACGCCGAAGTGGGCGTCCTCGACGACGCAGTACTCCATGCGGCAGCCAGTGGTGCTGTTCACCCAAAACGTCAGGCCGCCCCACAACTGGCCGTTCAGACCGCGGAAGGTGATCGGGGCGTTGGGCAATCCGTCGAACACGCCCTGGCGCGTCGAGTAAAACAATATCCCCGCGTCCGGGTTTGCGGCTTCGACCACGACGCCGGGATCGATCGTCAAGTGGCCGCCCGGCGCGCTCGTCGTCGGCTCGGTCAGCCGGTAGGGCAAACCCAGATTCGCCCACCGCCCGCGCCCGGCGAATCCGCCGTTGCCGACGTTGATCGCGTTGTTGGTATTGCCGGTGGTCGACACCGCGCTGTCGGGCGTCAATCCGCCATGCAATTCCAACGGGTAGAGGTTGCCTTGCAATACCACGTTGGGTCCGATGCGGTACATGCCGCCGTCGAGCATCAGCCCGGCCGTGGTGCTGGCCGCGCCAGACACGCCGTCGATGGGCAGTGGCTGGATGCTTTCCTGACGGTTGATGCGAAGCGGCTGGCCGGTAAAGGTGTTGGGGGCCGTGACGTCGGCGAGCGTGCGCAGCAGGAAGGCGTAGGTGTTGGTGAAGATGTTGTCGCGCAGAACGGCGAGGCAGCCCGAGAGGACCATGTACGAATTGGTGAAGGTGCAGCGTTCGAGCTTGACGAACGGGTAGGGCCCGGGGTTGTCGTCGGAGCTAAGGGCGCCGTCGGAAGCGAACGTACAGTCGGAAAGCAGCACATTGGCGGCGTTGCTGACCCGGAGTGCGTGGTGAAACTCGGTGAAGTGGGCATTGATCGTGCCGCCGGTGACGAGCAGAAACGGGGTACCGGAGTTAGGCGCAGTCAGGACGGCGTGGGCCGCGGCGGTCGCGTTAATGTTGAGCGTGCCCGCGACGACCAGTTGCCTGTCGCTGTCGAAGTTGACCTGCACGCCGGGCTGAACATTGACGGTGCCGCCAACAGGAATCGACATGCTCTGGCAAACGCCGTAGGGGCTGTTGGCGGTGGTCCAGGTGACGGTCTGGCCGGCCTGAGGGACCGGTGGGAGATTGCATGGAGGCGCGGGCGGAGCCCCGACGCTGAGTGTGTCCAGTTCGAGCCAAGTGTTGCCATCGGTGTTGACCGGCAAGATGTTGGGGGCGAAGAAGCGCAAGGCCAGGCGGCCATTTCCGGGAACGGTCGCGCTGTATTGGGTCCAGCCCGTGGGAGGGACGGGGTTCGCTTCCACGAGGAGTTGCGAGAAGTCGCCCACGTCGGTCGCTGACGAGCCAGTGTTGGTGCCCCCGCTGGGTGAGTAGCGGATCTGGAGTCTGGGAGGTACGTTCCAGGTCATCACTGCGTGGGCGTAGACGACGAGCGTGTCGCAGGCGATTTGGTTGGGTACGGCGGGGAGAAGGGCCCAGTTGCTGACCGTACCGGCAGACCCGTAGGAGACACTGTAGAAGTCCGCATCCAGCGTGCGAGTCCCCGAGTGCGCCGTGCCAAAAACGGGGCCTGCGTAGTAGCCCGAGTAGCCCAGCGGGCTGGACTGGTTCCGGAAGATCCAGCCGAGGCTAATGAGTTCGGACGGACCGGCCTCGCCGAAGCTGGTGTTCCCAAGAGTGTCGAAGTTCTCCGAGAAGTTCGCTTGTGCGCGGGCCGATGCTGCGCTCCAGAGCAGAGTGCATCCTGCGACGACCGCGACAGCAACGTATGTTCGAATTAGCGCCATTTTACACCTCGTAAAGGGATTTACCTGAAATTAGAACGTCGCGCACGGCGCGACCGTCGCGCCGTTGAACGCCTGCGTCGTATTGATGCCATTGAGCAACTGAACTTCGCGCAGTAGATCCTGCGTGTTCACGCGGGTCGTGGCCTGCGTGCTGCGATCGACGTTGTAGCGCGCCCAGTTGGTGAGCTGGTTCGCGCTGCCGTTGTTGATGGCTTGCACCAGTGACAGCAAGTCCTGCGTATTGGACGTGCCGTCCAGATTCAAATCGCCGGGCAGCGACTGATACTGTAGCTTCTGCCCGGCATTGGTTCCGGCGAACGTAAACGTGGTGCATTCGCGTGGCGGAATCGCGCCGCTGAGCGTGATCACGTACGGGCCGCTGCCGATCCCACCGACCGCTGAGATGCTCGGGCAGTCAACCGTACCGCTCACGTTGGTGCACGCGATTGTGATATTCCCGATCGCCGGCGCGCTTGTGGGCGTTCCGCTGAACGTCACACTGATTTGTGCGTAGCTGACCGCGTCCTGGTCCGGCGTCCCACCGGCGCCGATCCCCTGAGTCAGCGCGGCGCCGTCACCCGTCTGCAGAACGTCACGGAACGGCTGGCTGGAGACGTACGGACTGGCAGCCGGTGGATTGGCAGACAGGATATTGACCGCGGCCGGCTCCAACATGATTGCGCTGGCGAATCCATCCAGCGGGTTCGGGTTCATCGCATAGCCGACGATCCAACCGGCGTCGTTGATGAAAAGCGCGTTCGTCATCGCGTACCCGAGCGCAGGGTCAAACTGCGTGTCGAGATACTCTTGACCGCGCTGCGGCGTGTAGAGCCACGGCCGATCCGGCGAGGCGTGGATCGAGCTGACCACGTGCCCGAGGTTGTTGAGCCCCAGCTTGTGCTCCCCGTCGCCCGCCAAGGGCGTAATGTGGAATACACTCCCGCCGGGAGTGTCGATGTACACCTGAGCGCCGAGTGGCGCGCTGCTGGGTCCCGAGCAGCTATTGCCGGCCGCAATTTGGCCGGAGTCATTGATCGCCGAGCCGTAGTCGGCACACTGGCCCGCCAGCGCGGGGCGAATCTCCAGACCAGCAGCCTGGCTCCAGTGGAAATAGTGCCCGACCGAAGGCGCCGCCACCGATCCGGTCACCTCACCGGTATTGTTGATGTCGTAAGCGGTGCTGGTTGCTCCCGGAGTCAACTCAACCAAACCGGTTTCATCCGAGTATAAGAATCCATGCGGGGGCGACTGCGTACCGTTACACGTGTAACCGACGACCCAGCCGTCATTGTTGACGCCGCGTGGAATGGCGGTGGTGCAACCTCCCGGAAAGATGGGGAGCACTTGCAGACTGCCGTTCATGTAGCGCCACGGTGTGGATGGGCTGGTCATCGTCATCTGCGAGGCGCCCACCACGATGCCGTTGTCGCTGATGTCGTAGGCGATGTTCCAGATGGCGCCGGGCACTCCGGGCAGTTCCGTCATGCCCGCACCCGGCGTCCATAGAAAGGCGCGCACCTGAACTCCGGGCCCCTGGCACCAGCCGACGACTTGACCACTGTTGTTCATCCCCCAGACCACCGTCGTGTACGCGCCCGGCAGTCGGCCCAGATCGATGAGCGAATATGGATAGTTCTGCGCGCGGGCGGGCGCCAGCGCCAGAGCGAACGACAAGCAGGCTGCCGCAATGGCGGTTCGATACTTCATGGGTTGTCTCCTCGAGTAAAACGTTCTCTTGCGGGAGTGACCGCGCCTTCAATAGCGGTTGACCGGCGACCGTGGCGTGGACTCCTCTCCGATGGAAGACGTGAAAGCACCCACCGTGCCACGGCACCAACGTCGATTTGTGAGGCAAGAAAGCACTGATCCGACGCATCGAGGTGCGCGACTGCGCGTAAACCCTCACCCTGGTGGGGCAAAACACCCAGCGCGGTCCGGGCGTGCGCCACGCGGCACGGGGCGTTAGGCTGCGAATCAGTGCTTTGAGTTGCCAGCCGCGCTCGCGGTTGAATGGGGCAGATCGCGCAGGATGGTGCGCGTGCCCTCTATGTTGTGCAGTGGACCGGATTTGCGCAACAGATCCAGTAGCTTGCGATCCGCGGGCCCGGCTTGCGATTCGGCCTGACGAAGCAGGTCGTCGGCCTCTTTCTTCCACGAGGCCAGCAGGCCGCCGAAGCGTTCCTCGTCCTCGTGGCAATCGAGGCATTTCTCGCTGAGTGCTTCGAGCGTAAGTGGTTTGGACAGATCATGGCAGCCTGTGCACTGGACGGCGCGCGCCATCGTATCCTGCTTGATGTGGAAGCGCTGGAACTGGTCCGTCTTACCGGCGAAGAAATCCGACTCGCGCGTGTGACAGCCGGCACAAGTCGTTGCGGGTGCTACGCCGCCGGTGTGGCACTGGTCGCAGCGCAGCGTGGCGTGCACGCCTTCCAGCGGGACGGGATGCACGAAACCCGTGACCTGCACGAGCGATGTCTGCGCGGCCGTTTCGCCCGGCGTGAGAAAGTCATGACAAGTGCTGCACGCCGTGCTGATAGCCTTGCCGGCGTCGTCCGCATGCTTGCCGTCGTGGCAGCGGAAGCAGCCGGGGAAAATCTTGTGACCGATGTTGTCCGGATACGTGCGCCAATCGACCTTCATTTCCGGAAAGAAGTTTGATCCGTAGATCTCACCGGCAACTTCAACCAGCCGATCGATGTCGCCGCGGCGCTGCTGCCAGACTTCCGGATTGTGCTCGCGATAGGCCTCTTGAATAGCAGCCGACACGCCCGCCAAGCCTTCGGCTTTGGTGGCGTATGGCTTCACCAACGCGCCCACCAGTTCGCGTTTGGCGTAAGGCAGCAACTGTAGTTCGGGATGCACGTTCAAGGCGAGGTCGGCGGCGCGCTGCGGCGCGCGGAAGATGTGCGTCGGGCGATTGTGGCAATCCATGCAGTCGATCTCGCGGCGCGTTCCGAGCGGCGGCGGATCGGAGGCCTTCAGTCCGTCGGAGCGATAGATGGCCTGCGCGTGCGTGGCGCGGTTGGTCATGCGGACCCAGGGAATCTGCTGCAATGCCGGATCGGTGGCGACGTACTCAATGGAGAAGCCCAGCGACATGTGCCAGTGAATGCCGGAGGGCGGGCCGGTGGTCGGGTCGGCTCCGCCCGTTTTTAACAGCATGCGGATGGGGCGCGAGGTGTTGGCCTCGTCGGAAGCATAATGGTCAATCGCCACAAGTTGGCTGCCGTAAAATTTGGCCGGCCAGTGGCAATGCTGGCAAGTTTCGGTCGCCGGACGTAACTCCTGGATGGCTGGTGGAATCGGGCGCGAGTAAGTGTCCAGCGCGACCGCGAAGACCTGCCGGATTCCCGAAAGCTTCGACTTGACATACCAGCTCGCGCCGGCGCCGATGTGGCACTCCGCGCACCCCACCCGCGCGTGCGGCGATTGTTTGTAGGCGATGTATTGCGGATCCATCACGCTGTGGCAGCTTCCGCAGAACTGATCCGACTCGGTGTAATGGTAGCCTTGGTAACTCATCAGCCCGACACAGGGCAACGCCAGCGCGACTACCACGCCAAGTGCCAGGAGCGCCCGGCGATGACTGGGCAGGTTCAGATCAATCCGCGGGTAATACTGAACGACGGCTCCGCCGCGGCGCTTGTACCGCCAAGCCGCGATCAGCAGTCCGGCCAGCGCGACACCGGCACCCAGTACCACCAGCACCGGAAAGACCAGATAGGCGAAGATCCCCAGATACGGGCTGGGCTGCGCTGAGACCAGATCGAAAAACAGCAGGCTCAGCGCAAACAGCACCGCCAGGATGGCGACCACGCCTCCGACCACCGTAGCCGTGTTCCGCCAGACTTGTTTCGGGATAATCGCCATGCTCCGCGCCGCGTTCGAGCCCTCGGTTTGGATACTATCGGTCAACGCGCTCCACTACAATGCTTGAGCGCATGCAGGATGCATGCCGCGGCACTGGACGACGAATATGATTCTATGCCGATCGAGGGCCGCCGCGGTGCTGTGTCTCGCGTGGCCGCCCGCCTCTTCGGCGTACGGCTGGCAGCAGTCCCTAGCGCCTGATCGTTGCGCCACCTGCCACGACGGAAATGCTGAGCAAGTCGCCAAGGTCACGCTCGCTGATCTGGGCGGTTCGGTGCATCGCTTGCTGGCTTGCATTTCCTGCCATAAAGATGCCGAAACGCTGCCGCATCCGCGCACATTAGTGCTGGTGGAGTGCGCAGCATGCCACGATACACCGGAAGCCGAGTATGATCGGCACGGCGCGCTCGACGCGGAAGATGCGCGGGCGCCGCGCTGCGCCGACTGCCACGGGACGCACGATATCCGCCGCCCGTCCGATCCGCATTCGCTGATTTACCCCGCCAAAGTTATTCAGACCTGCGGCCGGTGCCACCAGCGGTACATCGGGCAGGTCAGCACGCCACAGGCTTCGCGCGGACCGCTCGCCGCCTACATGGACAGCGTGCATGGCCGCGCGGTGATCGAAAAGGGCTTGTCGGTTGCGGCCACCTGCGTTCATTGTCATGGGCACCATGAGGTGCGACCCGCACGCGACCCGCGCTCGCGCGTGAGTCCCGCGAACATTCCCGATACGTGCGGCCAATGCCATAGGGGCATCAAAGATGTCTTTCAAACCAGCGTGCACGCGCAGGCCGCGCGAGGCTCGGGCGCCGCGCGTGCGCCCGTATGCAACGACTGCCACCCGGCGCACGAAATCGCGCATATCAACGCGCCCCAGTTTCTGCGGGACATCGTGACCGAATGCGGCTCGTGCCACCAGGACCTGTACCGCACGTACCGTGAGAGCTATCACGGTCAAGTCCAGCGCCTGGGCAGCACGCGTGCCGCCAAATGCAGCGATTGCCACGGCGCGCACGACATCCGCCCCTTGAGCGATTCGGCGTCGCGCGTCGCGCCGCAGCAACTGGCCGATACGTGCGGAAGATGCCACACACAACTCGCGGAGATGTCCGCGGCCGGGCGCGCGAACTTCATCCAGTACCGTCCGCATGCTGACCATCGTAATCGCCGAAGCGATCCGATCCTCTATTACATCTGGCTGTACTTCATGGTGCTGATGGGGGTGACGTTTTCGTTCTGGGGTCTCCATTCGGCCGCCTGGTTCGTCCGCGGTGCGCTCGAGCGGCGACGGGTCCGCATGCAAAGCCGTTCGCCCGCGCGGCGGGCGCAGGCCATCGAGCGCTTCAGCGCCTGGCATCGCTGGACGCACGCGCTGGTCATCATCAGCTTCTTCGGTCTCACGTTGACCGGCCTGCCGCTGAAGTTCAGCGATCGCCCGTGGGCGGAGTCACTCATGCGCATGCTGGGCGGCACCGAGGCCGCGCGCCTGGCGCACCGGTTCTTCGCGCTGCTGATGTTCGGTTATGTGGTCCTGCACCTGATCCATCTGGCGCGCGCCGCCCGGCGCGGGAAGGGATCGCTGCGCGCACGGATCTTCGGTCCGCATAGCATGCTGCCATTGGGGCGCGATTGGCGTCAGTTCTGCCAGATGCTGCGCTGGTTTTTCGGGCGGGCTGCCAAGCCCACCTTCGACCGCTGGACTTACTGGGAGAAGTTCGACTACTGGGCCGACGTGGTCGGGACGGTCATCATCGGCGGATCCGGTTTGCTGCTCTGGTTCCCGACGTTCTTCGCGGCGCTGCTGTCAGGCTACTGGTTCAACATCGCCACCATCATCCATGGATACGAAGCGCTGCTCGCAATTGGTTTCATCTTCACCATCCATTTCTTCAACGCCCACCTGCGCTGGGACAAGTTCCCGGTGGACCTGGTGATCTTCACCGGGCAGCTCGACGAGGAGGAATTCCGCGCGGAACGCGGCTTGCAGTACGCTCGGCTGCGCTCCGCCGGAGAGCTGGAGGAGCTGCGCGTGCCGCCGGCCCCGCGCTGGCAACGGCATCTGGCCCGCATCGTGGGATCCGTGGCATTGCTCATCGGTTATGCGCTGGTGGGCCTGATCATCTGGGCCGCGCTGCAATAGCCCGGAGTTCATGGCCCACGCACTTGGAACTCACCGCGGGTCATAACTTGTCCAGCGGCGCCGCGCTCGTCATGGACGCGTGTGGGGATGCCCTTGAGGTCAAAATGGTACTGGCGGCCGAAGATGGTCACCGTGCGCTCCGAAAGATGACCCAGCACCCCGAGAATCAGCGCCGCGGCGATCGCTACAGCACCGATGGTCATGCTGAGTGGGCGGCGGCGCGGGCGACGGTGCGGGCTGCGATCGACGAACGGCCAGATCAGTAGCAACACAATGGGAACCATCGAACACAAAATGCCGAGCACCTTGCCCCAAGGCCCTCCGAAATACTTGAGCAGTTGATAAGTGGGCAGGAAGTACCATTCGGGCTTGATCGCCTCGGGCGTGCGCAGCGGATCCGCCGGCGCGCCCATCTCCCAGGGCCACAACACCGACGCGGTGATGAGGATGCCGAGGGTCATCAGCGCTACGCACCCCTCCTTGGACACATGCACTGGATAGAACGGAATCCCTGTGTCGGGCGGTAATGACGGCTCCTGGCCCACCGGATCGAGCGTGGCCAAGTTCTGCATCCGCACCAGGAACAGGTGAATCGCAATCAGGAGCACCATCACCCACGGCAGCACCACGGCGTGCACCGTGAAAAAACGGCTGAGCGTCTCGTTGCCGACCGACTCGCCCCCGCGCAGCAAGCGCTGCAGCGACTCGCCCACCACGGGAATCGCGCCGGAGATCTGGGTGCCGACCATGGTGGCCCAGTAGGACACCTGGTTCCACGGCAGCAGGTAGCCTGTGAAGCCAAACGTGATGGTGACGACGAAGATCAGCACGCCCACGATCCAAGTCAGCTCGCGCGGCTTCTTGTAAGCGCCCCAGAAGAACGTGCGCGCCATGTGGGCCAGCACGGCCAGGATCATGAAGGTCGAGCCCCAGGCGTGGATCTGGCGGAAAAGCCAGCCGAAGTGCGCCTCGCCGGTGATATACTCGATCGAGTTGTGCGCCTCGGCCGGCGTGGGGCGGTAGTAAACCAGCAGCAGGATGCCCGAGAGTACCTGTGAGATGAACAGCATCAGCGCCAGGCTGCCGAAGACGTGCCACCAGCCCGTGTGCCGCGGAAGTCGCTTATGGACCTGTTTGTCGAGCGCGTGCCGGATCGCCCCCATCGGGAAGCGCTCGTCGAAAAATGGCTCACGTCGAGACATAGATCTTCTCACCGACGCGCGTGACGGTATAGCTCGGCAGCGGCTTGGGCGGCGGTCCGGAGGCGACCTGGCCGTCGGCGTCGAACACGGCCGCATGGCACGGGCAGAGGAAGGCACGCTTCTCCGCATTCCATTGCACGATGCAGCCCAGGTGCGTGCAGACGGCGGAGAACGCCGCGGGACCCTCGGGCCGCATCACCACGATGACCGGCTTGCCACCGACAACGTCCGTCACAGCGCTCCACGGCTTCAGTCCGGCGGCGTCGGCGATTTCCTTGCGCGCCGCGCCGGGTCCGCGACGCGTCACCGGCCACAGATAACTCAGGGCCGGCGCCAGCAAGCCCGCGAGCGTCACGAATCCACAGGCCTTCAAGACCGCATCCAGCCACGATCGGCGTGTCACCGCTTACCTCCTCACCCACTGCGCGCGCAGACGGCGATGTTTGACGTACAGCCCGCCGGCAAAGATCAGAATGAAGCCCCACATCGGCAGCAGACCCCAGCGGCGCCAGCGCAAGCCGCGCTCCTTGCGGTCGAGTTCCCGCTCGATACTCGTGCACGTTTCCAGCAGCGGGCGCGACACGTTGTCGACTTCAACCGGATCCAGCCGGTGCTGTACTCCGGCAAGCTGGATTAGACGCGAACGAGCATCCGCCAGCAGGCGCCGCTCATCCTGAACGAGCAGCACCCCGCGGCCCACCTGATCCACGCGCGCGGCCGTCGTGGCGAAGCGCGACTCGGCATTGTGGATCAACTCGAAAAGGCGCTGCGAAATGCCGACCGGCGCGGCGGCCCGCTCCGCATCGTCTTCCGGTTCTTCGTGGCATTTGGCGCACGCATCCTTGAGCAGCGACAGCTCGGGGTGCAGGCTATCGTCCGGCCTGGCGCGCGCTGGTTCGTGCATCATGGCAGCCACTAGGTCCTCCGGCACGCGCGTGACTCGCCGGATCGCATGTCCGTGCTCGCCGCCATGGCACGCCAGGCAGCGCGGAAAGGTTTTGTACTTGGCATGCGGACTGGCGAGGAAATGGTCGTCGTCCGTTGGATGACAGCGGCGGCACACCACATCCACGCTGGCGAATCCCGGCGGGGCCGCCGCGTGGTTGTCATGGCACGTCGCGCAATTGGGCATCGCCGTGTCATGCCGCCCGAGCAGGCCCACGCCGTGCACGCTGGCCATGTATTCGGAAACGACCGCGGTGGGTAGCCGTGCCGCCGCCATGCGCTGCTCGTCCGCATGGCAGCGTCCGCAGGTCGCCGGCACGTTATGCGGATTCGTCGGGCTGCGCGGGTCGGACGCCTTCAGCACCTGGTGCGTGCCATGACAATCAATGCACACGGCCACGCGCTCGTCGCCGCGCTCGAAGAGCGCCTTACCGTGGCCACTGGTGCGGTAGCGCGCCAATTGATCGGCCGGCAAGCCGTAGGGGTTCATGCGTGCCACGTCAGCGTGGCACGTCCCGCAGCGCTCCGGCACATCGCGCCGGGCAACTTTTCCGGTGAAGGACGCCCCATGATCGAAGGATCCGCCGGGAACGGATCCGCCGCGCTGATATCGTTCCAGGATTTCGGGCTCGACGGAATACTCCGTCTGCCCGC
>DASXUA010000675.1:0-4079 GCA_036505095.1 Phycisphaerae bacterium | reverse complement strand
CGCCGGCGAGTTGGCCCGCGATATCCGGCACTACCTGGCCGGCGATCCGATCGAGGCCAAGCGCGACTCCTTCGTTTATTTCGTGCGCAAGCGGATGCGCCACTACCGCCCGCAGCTCGTCATCGGAACGCTTTTCTTGATGCTGATCGTTGGCGCGTCGATCACGGTTGCGACGCTCTTACATCGGGCGGCGCTCGATCGCGAACGCGCCGTGGCCGCCGAAGCGAATGGCCAATACCTCGACGCGTTCTTGAAGGACATCCTCGACATGCTGAAGCCGGGCAAGGCCAAAGGCCGGGAAGTCGCCGTGGCGCGGCTTTTGGCCGATGTGGATTCACAACTTGCCAAGCACCCGCCACCCCAGCTAGAGACCCGCGCACTGCTGCATCATCAGATCGGCTCGGTGTATAGACAGATCGGCCGGTATCAGAAAGCGGAGGACAATCTGCGCGAGGCGCTAGCACTGCGCCGACAGATATACCCTGCCGCGCACGCGAACTTGGCGGACAGCATGCACGAATTGGCCACCGCGTATTGGTGGAACGGGCGCTATGACGATGCGCAGCAGCTCTTTCAAGAGGCGCTGGACATGCGGCGCATGCTCTTCGGTGAAGAAGCCCCGTCGGCGGTCACGAGCCTGATGTTTTTGGCAGCGTGTCGGCGGAGCTTGGGCGACTATGCGGGTGCTACGGCGCTGTACGAGCAGGTGCTTGAGATGCGGCGCAAGCGGTTCGGCGATGAATCGATGCCAGTGGCTTCCGCTCGCAACAATTTGGCCAAGTGCTACCTGGAACGCGGGGACTACGCCGCTGCAAAGCTGCTTTTAGACCAAGTGTTGGCCACGATTCTGAAACTTCACCCAGACGACGACCCCGACGTGGCCAACGGGCTGGACACAATTGCGGCCTTTCTAATGGAGCAGGGCAAACTTGCCGAGGCCCGCACGCGCTTGGAGGACGCCCGCGAGATGAGGCGGCGGTTCCTCGGTGAGGAGCACCCATCCTTTGCGCTGAGCCTCTACGGCCTCGCGCGCCTTTGCCGTGCAGAGGGCGACCTGACGGAAGCCGACAGGCTCTGCAAACAGGGACTGGACTTGCAGCGGCAGAGCTTGCGCGAAGGGCATCCGGACATGGCCGATTCCCTGTGTCTGCTGGGACGGATAGGCATAGCGTCCGGAGCGCTCGTAGACGCAGAGGGTAATCTGCGCGAGGCTCTGGCCATACGCAGCGCGGCGATGCCCGCGCATTGGCGGACCGCTGAGGCCGAGGGCCTCCTTGTCGAATGCCTGGTCAGGCAAGGCCGCTTGGACGATGCGGAACGGCGTCTATTGCAGAGTCATAAGGTCATTAGCGAGCAATGCGTTCCCGGCGGCAAAAGCGTGCGCGAGGCCGTGCAGCGCCTCGTCGATTTGTACCAGGCCTGGGGCAAGCCGGACAAGGCTGAGGACTATCGTAGCCTGCTGAGCGCCGCGCGTTAGAGCGGCGTCGCCGGCTGTGGTCGGCGCCGGCGAATCAGGATTATTCCGGCCATTGCGACCAGGATCACCAGGACCCCCAAGCCAACGTCGTCCACCGCAGGAATATTCGCGCATGGTGGTCCGGATACTGCCATCAGCTCAACGGTGTAATGACCGACCGCACCGGGGCCGCTCCAACCCAAGTGCGTCAGGCCGCCACCGGGACCGTCCGGTCCTGAGATTTCGGTTGCCGAGTTCTGGTTAAAAATGACGCCGCCGGCACTGACGGGAACGTTGGCATGCCCGCTGACGGCAAGATAGAAGCAGCCGGGGCCAGTAATCATGGCCCCTGAATTATCGTTGGCCATCGGCAACAGTTGCGAGAGCGTCGTGGCTGGGGGAGCGGGCGCATCGTCATTGCCCACGATTCCGAAGCCATTCGCGTCGAACAGCCACAACTCGGTGTTGAAATCGGTGGGGTCGTCAGGTGGGACATTGATCGTACGGGCGAGAAAGGTAGTATTGTCGTTAATTCTCAGCAGGTACATGTCCTCATAATCGGCCACCAGGCCTGTACTGAGCGACCCGCACTTAATCTTGGTGACGGGCCCGGCGACCGTGATGACCTGCGCGGTCGCGCGGGTCGAGCCGGCGTCGGAAACCTCGCACCATTCAGGTCCGGCAACCACACGAGACGACAGCACTAAACCCGCGACGATGAACACGGTGGGGCGCACGCCTGTGGCGACCATGCTTGATCCTCCGGATTTAGACCACGGCCCGGACTGGGCGATCGGCCGCAGCCACGCTACAGTTTAACGTGTCCGGGCGTGCGATATCAATACTACGTCGGGTACCGTGCTCGTTTTCGGAACGCTGGGAACCCGGCAATGGTCAAAACCAGATGGCAAGCCCGGTCGGAAAGTGCCGCGGCGAAGCCGCGCTGCCAGCGGAGGCCTTCGCGTTTTCCGGCCGAAGCGCCTGGTGCTTTAACCCCTTGCGCGGGATTGGTGACCGCGGGCGAGCGCGGTCGGCATCTGGAGTACGGGCTGCGTACCGGATGCAGAATGGCGGTCGGCGCAGTATCCTGAAGCGCAGCGGCATGCCGGGCAGTTGAGGTTGAGCCCGCTGTCGGACTGAACCGTTCTTGGTGTGGAGAATCCGCCATGATGGGGGACGAAGCCGCGCCGCGCCATCCGCAGGACGATCGATCCGCCCGCATCCAGCGGGTGGTCGCGGACTTGGTCACGCGGCGCTCGGCTGGCGCGGCGCTCAGTGATGACGCCGTGGTCGCGGCGCATCCGGATTTGATGCCGGAGCTGGCGGTCAAGCTGCGCGAGTTTCGAACGGTCGAGCGGGCGCGGCGCGCGGCAGATCTCCCGAACTCGTCGGCGAACGCCGCCACGCTCGAGGTTTCCCGCCCAGCGGCCGACGCACCGCCGGGCACGGCGCTGCCGGGCTACGAAATCATCCGTGAGATTCATCGCGGCGGGCAGGGCGTGGTGTATCAGGCCATTCAGAAGGCCACCAAGCGCAAGGTGGCCGTCAAGGTCATGCACGAGGGGCCGTTTGCCGGACCGCGCGACCGCGTGCGCTTCGAGCGCGAGGTGCAGATTCTGGCGACCCTCAATCACCCGAATGTCGTGGCGATCCACGACAGCGGGGTCACGCCCAGCGGCAGCTTCTATTTCGTGATGGACTATATCTCCGGGCAGCCGCTGGACGACTATCTGGCGAGCGGCCAGCGCCCGGTGGCCGAGATCCTGCGGCTCTTGGCCAAGATCTGTGACGCGGTGAACGCGGCGCATCTCCGCGGCGTGATCCACCGCGATCTGAAGCCGGGCAACATTCGGATCGATTCAGCCGGCGAGCCGCACATTCTCGACTTCGGCCTGGCCAAGGTGGTGATGGGGAACGTGACCGAGGCCTCGCATCCGCAGCTCATGTCCGTCACCGGCCAGTTCATCGGCTCTTTGCCGTGGGCCAGCCCGGAGCAGGCCCTGGGCACGCTCGAAAAGATCGACATCCGCACGGACGTCTACTCGCTGGGCGTCATCGCCTATCAGATGTTGACCGGGCGGTTCCCCTACGAGGTCGTGGGGAGCATGCGCGACGTACTGGACCAGATCCTCAAGACCGAGCCGGTGCGCCCGAGCACGCTTCGCAAGCAGATCAATGACGAGGTCGAGACCATTGTCCTCAAATGCCTGCAAAAGGATCGCGAGCGGCGCTATCAGAGCGCCGGCGAGTTGGCCCGCGATATCCGGCACTACCTGGCTGGCGATCCGATCGAGGCCAAGCGCGACTCCTTCGTTTATTTCGTGCGCAAGCGGATGCGCCACTATCGCCCGCACATCGCGGTGGCGACGGCTTTTGCCCTGCTGCTGACGGCAGGGGTGGTCCTGCTCGCGGCGTCGTGGCGGCGCGCGGCAGCGGACCGCGACAACGCGACGAGAATCCTGCAGTTCCTGCAAGGCATGTTCGCCGAGTTCGAGCCCGGCCGCGCCAAGAAGCCGGAGGTCGCGGTTTTGCCGCTGCTGGACCATGCGGCGCAGCGACTCGTCAAGGAATTGCCAGATCGCCCGGAGGTGCGAGCGCCGCTACATGAGACGATCGGCTCGCT
>DASXUA010000674.1:0-22562 GCA_036505095.1 Phycisphaerae bacterium | reverse complement strand
CAGGACCGTGAGGAAGGTGAGCACGGCCGCCAGCCCGGAGACCCGGAGCGCGTGGGGCTGGTTCACCACGAGCCCGATCGCGAGGCGCTCGAGCGAATGAATCCGCGACCGCCGCGCGGTCCCGATGCGCTGCCCGGTCCGCACGCGCTGAATATCGTCCGCCAGCGCGGCGGCACTGGAAAGCCGCCGGTCAGGCTCGTGTGCCAGACAGGCGTCGATGAGCGTCTTGAGCTGCACCGCGTATTGGGGGAACACGATGCGCGGCGTCTCGGATCGTTCGTGACGGATGCGATGCAGCAGCGACTCGGTGATCGACTTGCCGGGTAAGCCGTCGAGCTTGTATGGATATCGCCCGCCCGTCGCCATCTCGAAAAGGATCACGCCCAGCGACCAGATGTCCGTGCGGTGATCGATGGGTCCGAGCAAACCGCCCCAGGCCTGTTCGGGCGACATGTACTTGATGGTTCCAATGATGTCGCCGGGCTGCGTCTGCTGACTGCGCAGCCACGTGCTCCAGTCGTCCGCCTGCAGCGCGCAAATTCCAAAGTCCAGAATGTGCGGTTGGCCTTGCGCGTCCACCAGCACGTTGGCCGGCTTGAGGTCGCGATGCGCAACGCCGCGCGCGTGGGCTTGCGCGAGCGCGTCGCACAGGCGCTCGAAGACCAGCAGTTTCTCGTCTAACGTCGTGGCCGAAGCCAGAAACGCGTCGAGCGCTACGCCCTCGACGAACTCCATCGCGTAATACAAAGCGCCGTTCGCACGGCCCGAATCGAGGCAGCGCACCACGCCGGGGCAGTCGAGCGACTTCTGGACTTCGACCTCGCGTTCGAACCGGCGGCGCTGGCCCTCATTGCCCGGACGCAGCAGCTTCAGCGCCACTACCTCGGAATGGCCATTCAGCCGCAGCGCTTTATATACCGTAGCGGCCTGACCGTGGCCGATCTCCTCGATGAGCCGATAGCCAGCGATGCTCGGCAGATTCTTGGCGTCGAGTGGCTCCACGCTTTTCCCCGTAAAGTTCAGGCCGCGCCGCGCGCGACGACCACGCAGCGCTCCATGATCGCCAGGTCCGACAACACCCCGGCCGCGCGCATGATGCGCTCCAGCTTCTGGCGGTCGATCCGTTCGCGAAGCGGCCATGCGTTCAATGCCGCGCAGACTTCGTCCAGAATGCCTTCGCGCGCGTGCGCCGCGGCGCGCAGACGCTCCTGCACAGCGGCGCCGCACAGGTGATCGATGACCCCTTGCACCGACGGCAGCGCGAGCGCTGCATCCAGCTCCCGCAAGATTCCGAGCACCAGGCGCGGGGCAATGCGCTGGTACAGATCGGCCGCTTCCTCGGGCGCCAGCCGCGCCGTCAGTTCCGTCAGGATTCCGGTATCGTCATGCGGCCCGCGGGCCCGCGCCGCCGCGAGCGCCGCGCGGGTCTCTTGGACGGCGCGGTCGAACTCGTCGCTGCCTCCGTGCTCCCCATCGGCCGTGAGCGCCTTCCGCAGCAGCGGATACATCCGTTCCAGTCCGGGCTCCAGGTCACGCAGCTCCGGGCGGCTTTCGAGAATCGCGTCGAATGTCGAGCGATCGTCGGCCGCGAGTGCATCGAAGGCGCGCCCCAACCATTCCGGGGTCGCGCCGCCATCAGCGGCACTCGAATATCCATCAGCTTTGTTATGACCCGGGCGCATGCCTTGCCTCCCGATAAGGCGGTGCAGACCGCACGCCCCGTGCGGGCGGTCCATCAAGCTTCTGCCGCAGTCTGTGCAGGACGCGCTGGACGGTGCCGGCGACCTCGTGCCAGTTCAGATTCAGCTCCGTCGCGATCGCGCTCAGCGGGCGTCCCTCCACCACATGACTCCACAGAATTAAACGATCCAACTCATCCAATTCGCAGAAAAAGGCGCGGACCGCCGCGATGTCGTCGCGACCAGCCGCTGGCGCGATCGGCCGGCGGTGGGCCAGGTGCTCGGCCGCTTCAGCCAGGCGTTCGCGCCGCAGCCGCGCACTCTTCAGCCGATCCAGACCGTGATTGCGCGCGACGACGTGCAAATATCGATATAACCCATCATTCTCGGCCTGCACTTTCTGCCGCTCGCGGAAGAGCATGACGAACGCGTGCTGCACGATGTCCTCGACTTCCGCCAGCGACGGACCGAACTTGGCGCGCACGAAATGCAGTAGGCGCGCGCGGAGGCGCGCGACTTCATCGGCCTGGATTCTGGTCCACCAAGGCGCTTGCATCGAGAGTCGCGGACGGCTGCGCGTCCGCGCCACGACCCGGCGGCTAAGAAGCGAATCGACCCCTCCATGAGTGCGAAAGGCCCGGCACACCCCCGCTGCCCTGTGCCAGCCGACAGGATAAGGTCTTGCGAAGCATGAGATTACGGCGCGACCTCCAACTTGTCAAGACCGGCGACAACGGCTCCATGGGAATCTGGAGTGCGCGATTTCACCCAGATGGGTCCACCTCAGATGGGGAATGGTTACCGGTCCGGCTCACCTGACCCCGCGCAAAGCTGAATATCAGTATCATGAACCGGGGTTCGGGTCCGCGGCGAGGATGGCACCGAGATTGCAACGTCACGGCGAAGATGGTCGCGTGCACGTAATGGCCATCAAATCTTGCGTGAGGAGATTTTGATGAATCGATTTCGGCTTACGGTGCGCTGCACCGCCGCGATGCTGATGGTGCTAGTGGGTTGCACCGGCGGAATCAGCCCGCAGCAGCAAGGCGCTGCTCCTCCGGCTGGAGGCAACCCGGCCACCGGCACCCGCTCGGGGAATGCCAATCAGAATAGTGGTGCTTTCGGCAGCCCCAGTGGCGATAACGGTCCGGTTCTTCCCGTCAGCGGGCACCCGCGTTTATGGTTGCGCGCCGACGATCTCCCGCGGCTGCGCGCGCGCGCCAGCCTGGCAAACCCGCTATTCGGGATGGCTCTGAGCGTGCTGGCGGAGCGCGCCACGGCCGAGATGGATTCCGGATCGGTGTTGCGTGATGACAGCGGCGGTCCGACGTATGTCAGTGCGTTCAGCGAGGAATACGCCGAGCTGTTCGCGTTCATGTCACTGATCACGAGCGAGGAGGCCACGCGTGATGACTATGCGCGCCGCGCGCGCCTGCTGCTGATGCATGTGCTCAACGAGGCGGCGCGCGGTCCGGCGGACGATCAACCGTTCCGCGATCCGGCCTTTGCGCTCTCCGACCGCTCGCGCTGGCGCGGCGAGGCTTTCGCGCTGACGGTGGACTGGATCTATCCCTATCTGAGCACCGCCGACAAGGCTACCATCCGGCAGGTGTTTCTCCGCTGGGCCGGTGAGAACGTCCACGCCGCCACCACATCCTTCAACCATCCCGAACCCATTGGAGTGCTGAACGATCCGGTCCTGCTCAGCAACCCAATCGCGGAGCGCTTCGCGCTGAACAATTACTACGCCGCCCATGCGCGCAATCTGGGGCTGATGGCCATGGCGCTCGATCCGGGCGACGATCCGGACGGCGCGCTGCGCGGCTATCTCGCCAATTCCACGGGTGCCTGGCTGTACGTGATCGATCACCTGCTGCGCAACGACGCCCGTGGCGGGCAGGCGCCGGAAGGCTTCGAGTACAGCCCGCAATCGGTTGGATATGTAGCCCAACTTCTCCTGGCGTTGCACACAGCCGGTCAGGATGATCCGGCCGTCGGCGGACCACAAGTCATGCTGAACGGCGATCCCTTCTGGAGCGACTCGATCAGCGCTTATCTACACGCGCTCAGTCCCGCCACGGTGATGCATCCCGATCTGGGTGAAGTGTATCAGCCTTCGTGGTATGGCGATGGACAGAATTACTATGCGGGGGATTTCATTCAGGCGTTTGCTCCGATCGGCTTGTATGATGCTTCCATCGGAAATACGGAGCGGCTCCAGGCGCTCCGCTGGATCGAGACTCACACGGCGCCCGGCGGGGAGGCTGAACAGATCAGCCGGGTCTTGCGCCCGGAGAGCTTCCGCGACGCCATCCTCTACTTCATGCTGTTCGATCCCGACGCGCCGGCGCCGGCCGACCCGCATTCCGCTCAGCCGCTGGAGCACTACGCGCCAGGTGTCGGTCACATCTTCGCCCGCACAAGTTGGGAGGCTGACGCAACCTGGTTCACCTACTATCTGGGCTACATCAGCGTCGATCATCAGCACGGTGACGGAAATCAGTTTCAGTTCTACCGCCGCGGCGAATGGCTGACTAAAGAGCGCACCGGCTACGGCGACGCCATCGGCAGCTCCGATTATCACAACACGCTGGCGTTGGAAAACGATTCACCGGGCCATCGCGGCGATTATCGCGACATTCTGTATGAGCGCGGGTCGCAGTGGCTCTACGGGGGTGCATCCGGCGACGGGCAAATCCTCGCGCACAGTTTCGGCGGCGGTTTCGTGTACGCGACGGGCGACGCTACCGCGCTGTACAACTCGGATTACGAAGGCTCGACCGATGTCCTGCACGCCAGCCGCTCGATCGTATGGCTCAAGCCGGACCACGTCATCGTGTATGACCGGGCCGCCTCGCGAACGTCCAGTCGCTTCAAGCGCTTCTGGCTGAATTTGCCGGCCAATGCCAACGTCTTCGGCGATGCGGCCGGCATGACGACGTCCAGCGGACAGCAACTGTTCGTTATGAGTCTCCTTCCCACCGACGCCGTCCTGGTCTCCGAGCCGGCCGAGGCGCTGGATGGTGAGCCGGCCAATTTCGAGCCCATGCAGTTCCGGCTGCGAATCGAGGCGCCGGGCTCGCCAGCGGTGGTCCGGTTTCTGACGGTGCTACAAGGCGCGGATCCGGGCGAGCGTGCCGGCCCCGTCGTGCTGATTCGCAGCAGCGGTGGAGCGGAATTCGAGGGCGTGCAGGTCGAAAGTACGGTGGTGGTCTTTCCGATTGATCTGGACGCGCCGGTCAGCACGCTCACCTACTCGGCGCCGGCCGACACCACCATGCATCTCATTGCGGGCCTGATGCCCGACGGCAGTTACAATGCCAGCCTCCGCAGTATTGCGGGCGGCGTCGAGGTGACGGTGACGCCCGGCGCGGGCTATCGCGCCGACAGCGGCGGCGTGCTTGTTCTCGGTGCGCCACGTTAGGCAGCGGGTACGACGTGACGCGGATCCTCGAGGATTCGTCGATTCTGATGATTCGGAGGTGTTAAGGATCATGACGAGATGCGCAATCGGCGTGCTGGCTTGGATGGTAGCAATGATGGCCGGGTGCAACGCACCGCCAGCCGGCGGCGGATCGACCACACAGAATGCGACTGGCGGCACCGCGGCGAATCGCAATGCGAATTCGACCGCGAACAACAATCGCAACATTAACGCCAACACCAGTGGCAACGTCAATCAGAACGTAAATGCACCTGCGGCGACGGGCGGCCGAATCACCTATCGCCTGCCGAGCGGGGAACTATTCCGGATTGAAGCCCGCGACGGAGCGACGCCCGAGAACCTGACGGCCGCGCTCGATCGACTGGCGAGCGGGAACGACAATTGGCTCAACACCTCCGCGAATGGCGAATGGCTGGTGCTGGATACGGAGCGTTTCGATCCGGACTGCGCCGGCTTTGCCTGCCTGGCCGTCGTGACCGGCGCTCTGGCGTCGCCCGAAAGCGTGCGCGCGGACGGCCAAGTTATCCACCCCGACGGTTTCGGCGCGATTACATCCGCTGGCGATGCGATCGTCTTCCCATCCGCCGGCGGGCCGCACAATCTTGATCTGTGGATCACACGCAGGAGCGGCGGCGCCTGGAGCGCTCCACAGCTTCTCAGCGGCGCCTCGCCTTACGCTTTCAACGCGCAACCTTCCATCTCCAATGATGGACGCCTGGTTGTGTTCGATTGTGGACCGGTGCAGTACGCCGGCGAGGGCACAGCTATCTGTCAGGTCGGGATGGATAACACCGGGTTCCGCGTAGTCCTCACTCCGGCCAACGCACCGCCCGGTCTGAGCGAGCGCGGTGCACTGCACAGCCCCAGCGTTGCTCCCGACGGCAGCATCGTGTTCGAGGGCGATTGGGACGGTGAGCGCGTCTGGCGTCTGCCGGCCGGTGCGAGTGTTCCGGTGCGTGTGGGCACGGATTTTCCGAACGACAATTCGCCGTGCGTGCTGCCTGATGGGCGCGTCGTCTCGCTGTGGCTGGATCGCCCCGGCGGTCCGGGCGTGCATGAGATCAAAGTCATGACGGCCGATGCCAGCAACTTCTTCGTCCTGCAAACGGGCGTGGATGTGGCCGACACCGGTATCGGCTGCGGCGAATAACCGCCGAGTCGCTATTGACAACCGCCAAGACGCCAAGTCGCAGATCCGCCGTGGCGGGGACGCCAAGAGAACAGAAGCGCGGCGCGAGCGAGCCAGACGCTTTCTTGGCGATCTTGGCGTCTCGGCGGTTCACGAGTCCGCGATCAGGTCGATCAACTCGAACCGATCCACATCGACCAAGCCCTGATCCGTAAGCTTTAGCGAGCCGATCACGGAGAGGCTCAGGAATGAGAGGGCCATGAAGGGCCGGCGCAGCTTGCCGTCCAGCGCGCGCGCCGCGTCGTGCAAAGCACGCAACTGGGCGCTGAGCGGGTGGGCGCCGGCCTCGCTCATCAAACCGCCGATCGGCAACGGCACATCCGCCAGCACGGCACCGCCGCGCACCACGCAGAACCCGCCGCGAATCTTCACGAGGTGCACGGCCGCCGCGTGCATGTCTTCACTGTTCGTGCCGACGACGATCAGGTTATGCGAGTCATGCGCTACCGATGAAGCGATCGCCCCATCTGAGAAGCCGAAGCCGCGCACGAAGCCCAGGCCAATCTGGCCCGTGGCTCGATGCCGCTCGATGACGGCCAGCTTGCACAGATCCCGTGCGGGATCGGCGTGCAACTCGCCGCCCGATGCCTCAAGCAACTCGATCGACCTGCGGGTGTCGATGCGGTCCTCGAGCACCTCGATGACATGCACGCGCTGTGTGCCGTCGCGCGGGGCCTTGATCGCGAACTCCTGCGGCTCGAGCCTCTGCACGTTGATGCTGCCGCGTAGAATGGGAATCTTGCGGCGCGCCGCGTCCGGATCGAGACCGACGCCGTCCTGTGCCACCAGCCGCCCGGCGTGATAGACACGTGTGACCCGGCAACTGCGCAGGTCCTCGAGGATGGCCAGCGAGGCGCGCCTGCCAGGCGCGACGGCCCCGAGCGATTTCAAGCCGAAATAGCGCGCCGCGTTATGTGAGGCCAGCTTGACCGCGTGGACGGGATTCATGCCGGCCTCGATCGCGCGGCGCACCATGTAATCGATGTGGCCTTCGGTCAGCAGATCATCAACGTCCTTGTCATCCGTAACGAACATGAAGCGCTCGAGCGTGTCGGGTCGCACCAGAGGCAGTAGCGCCGACAGATTGCGCGCCTGGCTTCCTTCGCGGATCATGATGTGCATGCCCAGCCGCAATTTCTCGGCCGCCTCAGCGAGCGTGGTGCACTCGTGATCGCTGCCGATTCCGGTGGAGGCGTAAGCGCAGAGTTCGCGGCCCGACAGGCCCGGCGCGTGACCATCGATCGGCCGCTCGCCAAGCATTTCGATCTTGGCCAGGTATTCCGGATCGCCCGTGACCACTGCCGGGTAATTCATGACTTCAGCCAGACCGAGCACCCAGCGATCCGACAGCAGCGGCTGGATATCCTCGGCCGTCAGCTCGGCGCCGGCGCTCTCGAAGCGCGAGGCCGGCACCGTCGAGCTGATCATCACATACACATCGATCGGGCAATACTTGCTGGACGAGAGAACATAGCGGATGCCATCGGCGCCCATGACGTTCGCCAGCTCGTGCGGATCGGCGATGACCGCGGTCGTGCCGTGGGCCACGACCACTTTCGCGAACTCGGGCACGCTGAGCAGCGACGATTCGATGTGCACATGCGCGTCGATGAAGCCGGGGCAGACGTATTGGCCGTCAAGGTGATGGGTTTCGAGGCCTTCATACCGGCCGATGCCGACGACGCGGTCGCCGGCGATCGCCACGTCCCCCTCGTGAACTTCGCCGGAGAGAACGTTGACAATCCGCCCGCCCCGCAGAACCAAATCAGCGGGCCGGCGCCCGGCGGCGACATCGATGCGCTGCTTCAGGTCCATGCCGGCCACGCTGCATGCTTCAGCGCGCGATCCTTATTCCTCATTCGGTGATGTGTGCTGCGCGAGCCAGCGTCGCCAGTCATCCTCGTCGAGAACAATCCGTGGCGCCTCGGTGAGATAGGGGCGGCGCGTCCGTCGATGCAGTTCGATGGCGGCCGCCTCGCGTACAACCCCGGGGTGACGCAGCCCGAGAATAATCTCGTCGGTAGTAGCAGTCGGGTCTTCGCAGAGCTGAGTGATGGCCGCGACCAATGCCGGCCATGCTGTCGAATCCTCGGCGGCTGCCAGGATCTCGACCGCCTCGCGGTGGTCAATGCGCCCGTGCGACGGCGCGTGGTCAGTGATGGCGTTTCGTGTCGAGAGCACCAGCTTCACCTCGTCGGCGTGATCGATCATTCCCAGGAACACGACCTCCTTGCCCTTCGCGTCTCGGAGCATCGCGCGCGTCGTGGCAGATGCGAAGAGCGGCATCCATTAGATTGTACCCGTGCCCCGCGCGGAGACAACCACGACCTCGCTTGCCGTGCTCCGCGACGAATCACTTCCACGGGTTCGTCTCAATGCGCGGGGCTAATCCCGGACTCCGATGCGCGGCCGGCTCGGGCGCTGGCGCGGGCAAAGGCACGGCTTCGGACGCGCGGCGTTTGGCGCGCTGCGCAACCAGCGCGAACACGACCGTCGCCAAAGCGTAGCCGATCGCGATAGGTATAGCGCGGTAAGCGACCTGCGCGCTTTCCGGCACGCTCTGCCAGATGAACAGCTCTCGAATCTCGCTGCCCTCGACGCGATAGGCGTGCAGCAGGCCCAGCGCCGTCAGCGCGGCGGCGGCGCCGCTCCAGATGGCCGCGGCCGTGTAGCGATGCTCGATCAACATCACGGTTAAGGCCGTCAGAATCAGTGTAGTCACGAGCCAGCTCGAGTTCGCACCGGTCAGCGCCACCATGCCGGGCAGAACGGGCACATAGGATTTCTCGTTCGCCTGCGAGAGCATCTGGGCCAGATTCAACTGCGCGTGCGCGTCGCCCATGAACAGCGGCAAGTTCACGACCAATAGCGCGGCCATAGCCGGAAACAGCGCGATCGCCACCGCCGGCGCATGTTCGCGCGGCGTCGTCTGAAAGGCCTGGGCGGTGATGACGATGCCGATGTACATCACGATCGCGGCGCCGGCCTCGATCGGAATTAGCTTGGAAAGGACCTCGCCAAGTCCGAACAAGAAACACCCGGTGAAGAACAGGCCGTTAAGAATGGAATAACCCGAGCGCGCCCCAAGCGCCTTCCAGCCCGGATGACCGATGTAGATCGTCGTGGGAAAGCACGAGCCGAACAGCCCCGCCGCGATGGTGCCCAACCCGTTGACTGCCAGCGAAGGCGCGGTCGCGAAGCGGTCGCCGGCGGCTTCGGCCGATTCGATGTTCTGCAGCGAGCCGAGCACATTGAGCAGCCCCATAGGGACCGAGACGGTCAGGAACAGCCACAGCAACTCTGGCCGCGAGAGGACGTCAGCGATTTCGCGGCCGGCGAAAACCGGCGGAATCCAGCGTACCCTCTCGAGCGCCGTGCTCACCTCCGGAGCGTGCATCACTGGCGTGAGATGCAGCCCGGTGGATATCGATGGGATGGACAGCAGCCACGCCATCGCCGTTCCGAACAACACTGCGAGAAATCCACCCGGCAGGCGCAGCGGAAAGTGATAATGGGCGAAGTAGGCCAACAGCAGGACGGCCAGGGGCAGCAGCCCGATCAGCGGCTGGGTGTAAATGCGGAAGGCGAAATCGGAGGCGATGAAGGTAATCCCCACGCCGGCCAGCACGCCCAGCAGCGCGGCGCGCGGCGTGACGCGCCGCAAACGCTCGGCAAAGAACGCGCCGAAAAACTCGATCACGCCGCTGACCAGACAGGCGAGCATCCCCGCTTTCCATGCCAGATCGGCGGCCGTGGCGGGCGCGGAGCCGTGCTCGACTGCGCTGCGATAAACCGGCGCCATGATGAACAAGGCGAACGCGAACACCGACGGTGTGTTGATCCCGTACGGCAGCGCGGTGCAGTCCGGGTTACGGTCGCGCCGCGCGACGTAATGAGCTTGCAGACCGTAGAAGAGATTGCCGATCAGCAGGCTGATGGCGACACCCGGGAGAATGCGCGTCCAGATCAATTCGTCCGGCAGGTGCGCCACATGCGTGCAGAGCGCTACAATCAGCAGGACCTGAACTAAGTTGTCGACCATCAGGCCGAAGAACCCGTCCAGATCACCGCGCGACCAAAGCGGATATCGCCAGCGCGTCTCAAGCATGCCAAGCTCTCCGTGCCGCGCAGGGCAAGGGTGGCATGGCTTCACGGCTTCAGCCGGGTAGCTCCGCCGCGGCGGACTTACCCGCTGCGCGTGAAAGCATGCGACCCGGCGCGCCATTGTGCTGTACACGCGGCAGTGATGCCAGCATTTCGCGAAGCTGAGCGCGCGCGGCTGCTTATCGCGCGCGAGTGGGCGAAGCCGTCCGGCGCGCGGGGCCGGCCTTTTCGGCCAAGGCTTTCTTCACGGCCGCCTGCGCCGGCTTGACGTCATCCGGGCTGTCGATACCCAGATAGGTGATACTGTTCCTGCCGAGCGCCGCGGCCGACACGCCACGCAAGTTGATTCCAGCGTCGCCCACCGCCTCGGTCATGGTCGCACCCAGTCCGGGCCGATCCGGGCCTTCGATGCGCAGCGCGTGCAGCGCGGCCGCCCTTGCGAACCCGGCGGCACCGGCCGCGCGCGTCGCGGCCGCGCCCTTCAGCGGCGCGACGAACACCACGCTCGTGCCGGGTTTGTCCGGCTGGCGCCGGGCAATCACAAACTCCAGATTCACTCCAGCGTCGGCCAGCGCGCGCAGCTTCTCGCCCAGCGCACCCGGGCGGTCCTCCATTTCGGCGGCCCATACATCGACTTTGCTGATGTCGTACGGCATATTTTCTTTCTCCTGTTATCGCGGTCCGAGCAGCGGAACCTCTTCTTCGTCGCCCAACTCTGCGGCCACGCCCCGGCCGGGCGGCTCGTGCTCGGCATGCCGCATGAGCGCACGGGCGCAGGTGTTCCAACGCAGGATGGCATCGTTGTTATCAGCCGGGCTGAGCGCCTCCGCGCGTTCGTACCAGACCATGGCTTCGCGGAACCAGTCGTAACCCGGCGACGCGCGGGCCAGCAGGGCCTTGCCCCAGCGCTCAAAAACCACGCCGGCGTAGTAGGCCCGCTCATAACTGTCGAGAATCTGCGGCAGCACGGCGCGCGCGTCGTCCAGTTCGACCTCGAAGCCGCGCCCGAATTGGTCCGTCATGGCCAGCAGCAGCATCACCGTGGCCGCCTGATTCGCCGGATCGGTCCGCAGGATGTCACGGCAGATGCTCTCCGCCTCGCGCGGCTCATTGAGCAACCGGTAACGCTCCGCCTTTTTCAGAGCGGCAGGGATAGCTTCCTTCGAAATGGGCTTCAGTTCGAACATGGTAGGCTCCGGGACACCAAAGTCTCCTGAAATCCAACGGCATCATATCCATGTTCAGGGGGCGCATCCATGCCCGAGCCCTCGCCGATTTTGTGACCCACGCCGCCACCGGCGATTCATCAGCATGTCCTACCCAGCCTTTGATCTGAAGATCCGGAATAGCCGGGTCAGCGGGTCATAGAATTCATCGACCACCCGCTCCTTGAGCGGAATAATCCCATTATCCGTAATTGTGATGCTCTCCGGGCACACTTTGGTGCAGCATTTGGTGATGTTGCAATAGCCGATACCATGCTTCTGCTTCAGGTCGGCCACGCGGCTTTCAACGTCCAGCGGGTGCATTTCCAGGGCGGCTGTGTGGATCAGCAGGCGCGGGCCGATGAATTCATCAAACAGCCGGTGGTCGCGCAGCACGTGGCAGACATCCTGGCACAAGAAGCACTCCACGCACTTGCGGAATTCCTGCACGCGGTCGGCATCCTGCTGCGCGTAGCGCCACGTCCCGTCGGGCGCATCGGGCGGCCGCGGCTTGAACGGCTTGATCGTCTTTTTGGCGCGGTAGTTCCAGGAGACATCGGTCACCAGATCCCTGACGCGCGGAAAAGCCCGCAGCGGCTCGATCGTGATCGGCTGCTCCAGCGGAAGCTGGCTCAAGCGGCTCATGCACATCAAGCGCGGGACGCCGTTAACCTCGGCCGAGCACGAGCCGCACTTGCCGGCCTTGCAGTTCCAGCGCACTGCCAGGTCCGGCGCGTGTTCCGCCTGAATCCGGTGCACCGCATCGAGCACCACCATGCCTTCGGAAATGTGCACCGGATAGTCCTCGAATCGTCCCGCGCTTGTATCGCCGCGCCAAACTCTGAACCATACCTGACGCCCGCTATCCTGCGCGCGGACCGGCGCCGTGCGCTCGAAGTCATCGACGCGCGGTTCAAGTTGCTCGACCTTTGGGGAAACCATAGCTCAAAACTCCCGGAGAGCGCTGTGGCTATTTGTGCTCCTCGATGATTCGCGCGAGATCGTCACGAATCGGCGGCCGCGGACGCCGCAGCAGTTCCATGCGCCCAGCAGGCGTTTTGCGGATGACGGTATTGTGCTGCGCATGCGCTGCATCGGACTTCGAATAATCCTCGCGGAAGTGCGCGCCGCGGCTCTCGCGCCGGTCCAGGGCGGAGCGCGTGATGGCCTCGGCCACCGTGAGCAAGTTCGACAGATCCAGGGCGGTGTGCCAGCCGGGGTTGTACTGCCGGCTGCTCGCGACGCGCACGCGCGCCGCGCGGGCGCGCAACTGGCCAATGCCCTCCAGAGCGCGGGCCATCTCATCTTCATGACGCACGATGCCGACCAGGTCCTGCATCAAGTCCTGTAGCGCGCTCTGAATGGCATAGGGATTTTCGCCTTCACCACTCTCGAACGGCGCTAGGGCCTCACGGATCGCCCGCTCTGCTTGTTCCTGAAGCGCCGGCAGCAACTGCGCGCCTCGACCGTCACGGTTTTCAGCCGCGAACTTGGCGGCGAACTGCCCGGCGCGCTTGCCGAACACCAGCAGGTCCGACAGCGAGTTGCCGCCGAGCCGATTGGCCCCGTGCAGCCCGGTCCCACATTCGCCCGCGGCGTACAGTCCAGGTACGGACGCGGCCTGCGTTTCGGGATCGACGCGCACGCCGCCCATCATGTAATGCGTGGTCGGCCCGACCTCCATCGCTTCGCGCGTGATATCGACGTCGGCAAGCTGCTTGAACTGGTGATACATGCTGGGCAGCTTGCGCTGGATGTGCTCCGCGGCATGCGGCAGCCGGCGCCCAATCCAGGAAATGTCCAGGAACACACCGCCATGCGGGCTGCCGCGGCCTTCCTTGATTTCGCGCACGATGCAGCGCGACACGTGATCGCGCGTCAGCAGCTCGGGCGGCCGCCGGGCGGTCTTGTCGCCCTGCGTATAACGCCAGCCTTCTTCCTCATTGTCGGCCGTCGACGCGCGGTAATTCTCCGGGATCGCGTCGAACATGAAGCGGCGCCCCTCGCGGTTCGTCAGCACGCCGCCCTCGCCGCGTACGCCCTCGGTCACCAGAATGCCCTGCACGCTCGGCGGCCAGACCATCCCGGTCGGATGAAACTGCACGAACTCCATGTCCATCAGCTCGGCGCCCGCGTGATAGGCCAGCGCATGCCCATCGCCGGTGTATTCCCAACTGTTGCTGGTGATCCGGTAGGCCCGGCCGATGCCGCCGGTCGCCAGCACCACGGCGCCCGCGCGGAACACCTGGAAATAGCCCTTTTCGCGCTCATAGCCCACGGCGCCGACGATGCGGCCGCCGTCCGTCAGCAAGGTCGTGATGGTGTACTCCATGTACACCTCGATCGGGCGGTGAATCACGTGATCCTGCAGCGTGCGGATCATCTCCAGTCCGGTGCGGTCACCGACGTGGGCCAGGCGCGGATACTTATGCCCGCCGAATTGCCGCTGCAGGATGCGTCCGTCTTTCGTGCGATCGAAGAGCGCGCCCCAGGCTTCCAGCTCGCGAATGCGATCGGGCGATTCCTGGGCGTGAATTTCCGCCATGCGCCAATCATTCAGATACTGCCCGCCGCGCATGGTGTCGGCAAAGTGCACTTTCCAGTTGTCGCGCTCATCGACGTTGCCGAGGGCCCCGGCGATGCCGCCCTCGGCCATCACGGTGTGCGCCTTGCCGAGCAGCGACTTGCATACCAGGCCTACCGATGCGCCGCCAGCCGCCGCCTCAACCGCCGCGCGCAGCCCCGCCCCGCCGGCGCCGATCACTAATACATCGTGCGCGTGCACTGGATAATCGGGCATCAGAGCAGTCTCCAGTCCGACCAGACGCCCATCGCCAGCATGCGCACGTAAATGTCCGAGAATGCCACCCAGATCAGACTCAACCAGGCCCAGCTCATGTGGCGGCGATTGAAGCAGTTCACGCAGCGATACATGCGGTCGCGTACCGCCGCAGCGGACAACAGATCGATGCCGCCGCCGACCAGGTGCCGCAGCGAATGGCAGCCGAAGGTGTAGCCACCCAGGAAAATCACGTTCAGCGCCAGCACCAGCGTGCCGATCCCGATGCCGAACTGTGTCCTGCCCGTCGCCGGGCTATCGAACCACAGCGCGCGCCAGACGTCACTCGCCAGAATCACGAGGAAGACCAGCGCCAGGTAGAGGAAGAAGCGATGTGAGTTCTGGAGAATGAGCGGCAGCTTCGCCTCGCCGCGATAGCGCTTGCGCGGCTCACCCACGGCGCAAGAAGGTGGATCGGCCCACATGCCTTTGTAGTAGGCGCCGCGATAGTAATAGCACGTCAGCCGGAAGAAGCCCGGCGCCCAGAGAATGACGATGGCCGGCGACCAGATCAGCCAACCGGGCCACCAGCCCGGCTTGACGCCGAGCCAGGCATGCGCCGCGTCGCCGTAAATCTCCGGTGAGTAGAACGGCGAGAGATACGGCCCCCAGCGGTAATTATTGCCCTGCAGCGCCGCCCAGGTCGCATACACCACGAAGCCGCCCAGCACCAGAAACGTGATCAGCGGCGTGACCCACCATCTATCCCGACGAGAAGTTTGACCAAATTGCGCTTGGGGCAGTGAAACGTTGACCTGAGTCATCCGGCGATCCTTCGAATCGGCCACCCGCTTCGGGCTGGATGCTCAGCATACCAGCGCATGGATTGGTGTCCAAAGGAAATGTGTCCAGTGCGGAATTGGCAGCGCCACGTTCAGCCGCGCGGCCGAAGGCCCGCGCTGGACGCGGCTGCCGACCTCCGCTTCGCCGCCACCCGTCGCAGCGCGGCCCTGGCGGGCCTGCGACTAAACATCGCGCTGATAGCAGCTTCGGCCCGGCTGGCAAGCGTGCGGTTCTGCGGGGTCGTCGTCTGGGCCCAGCGAATGGTGGCTCTTGCCGCACCAATAGGTGCCGGTGTCGGTCACTTTGATGAAGCCGGGACCGGCCGACATTTCATCAGGCATGTAGAATTGCGTCTTCGTGCGCAAGTGCATGCAGCACGAGATGATCTCACGTTCGCGTGGGTAATCGGGATTATCCATAATTGCGCTCCGCTCTGCGTAACGGTGGTACACGCAGGCGAGACGCCTGCGGTACGCGCAGGCCAGAGGCCTGCGCTACATAATCGCGCTACACACCTGCGGCTGTGCGCAGGGCCTGGGACACCAGCACCTGCACCTGCGGCACCTTGTATTCGTTGTGCGTCATCGGGTCGGCGCCTTCGGTGGCCTTCTCGCCGGCCTGGTCGGCCAACTCGGCCGTGATCGGCTTGCCGGCAATCAGCGCCTCCACATTCGGCAGCCGCCACGGGATCGGCGCCACCGCGCCCAGCACGATGCGCGGCTGCACCGGGTCGTTCAGATTGACCGCGACCGTCACCAGCGGCCAATCGAACGATTGCTTCTCGCGCAGCTCGATGTACGCCGATTTCGTCCCGCCGGCGGACAGTGGGATCAGAATTTCCTTCAGAATTTCATTCGGCTGCAGCGTATGCTCGTCATCCTTCGGATCGTCCGGCACGCGATAGAAATCATCGAGGTTCACGACGCGCTCGGCGATTTTTCCATTCTCATTCCGAATGGTCCGCACGCTGGCGCCATAGGCCCGCAACGGCACGGCCGCATTCGAGGCGTGCACGATGTGACACATCTTCGTGCCGAAAATCGCGTGATAACGGTTGTCGCCATCAATGGCATAGCACAACCCGCCGCCCTTCTTGCGGCAGAGGATATCCTGGCTACGGAAATACCAGCAGCGCGGCTTCTGCAAGAGATTGCCGCCGATGGTGGCCACATTGCGGATTTGGGGCGTCGCGGCGTCACCGAGCGACTCGGCCAGGATGGGGAACAGCTTCTTCACCTCCGGATGCGCCGCGACTTCGGCCAGCGTCGCCAGCGCGCCGATCGCCAGTACGTTTTCCGAGGCGCGACGTTCGATGGCTTTCGCGGCCGGCGGCAGATTCCGCAGATTCAGCAGCCGGTCCGGCGTTTCGAGCCGCTCTTTGAGCCGGTCGAGCACGTCGATGCCGCCGGCCTTGACCAGCGTGCGGCCTTCCGGCTTCTTCGCCAGAAACCCAGTGGCCGCCTCGAAGCTGTCGGCCGTCAGGTATTCGAAGGCGTTCATTTATGCACTCCTCCGTTCCGCCAGCGCGGCCAGAACCTTGTACGGCGTGATCGGCAGGCTGCGGACACGCGCGCCAATGGCGTTGCTGACGGCGTTCGCGATCGCGCCGGCCGTCGGAATCACCGGCGGCTCGCCCAGCGAGCGGGCGCCAAGATCAGCTTCTTCTTCCTTCCACAGGATCGGGATGACGTCCGGACAGTCGACCGGGCCGCAGATCTTGTACGTCTCCAGGTTCGGGTTCGTCATGACGCCGGTCTGCGGATCGAGGATCTTTTCTTCATAGAGCGCGAAGCTGACGCCCTGAATGACGCCGCCGATGATCTGGCTCTCGGCCAGCAGACGATTGACCGGTTTTCCGCAGCTTTGCAGCGCGACCACCTTCAAGGCGCGCACCACTCCGGTTCCGGTATCGACTTCGACCTCCGCGAATTGCACGGTATCGCTACCGCCCTTGCCCCAATATTTGTCATTCGGCTCACCGAGCACGGTGAAGCTCTCGCCGGCAATTTTCTTGCACGCGGCCGTCCATGCCGGCGTGTCCGCAATCTTGGCGTCGCCAGCGGCCAGGTCGATCAATTTCGCGCGCGCCTTTTCGGCCGCATCGCGTATGGCGGGCACGATCGCCCGCGTGACGGTCGAGCCGCCGCTTCCGGGCCCCTGCGGATAGTCGCTGTTGCCGCAATCGGCCGTGATGAGCTTGCGATCGATGCCAAGATGAGAGGCGACGGTGTCGATCAACACCGTACGCGTGCCAGTGCCGATGTCCTGCGTGCCGGAAAAAACCCGCAGCGTTCCATCCCGGAAAACGTCGATCCGAATCTGGGCAGGCGCCTTTCCGTTGCCCCAACTGCCCACGCCAATCCCGATCCCGCGGCGCAGCCGGCCATGGCCGCTGCCGTCCGGCTGCGGCCGACCGGTCCAGCCGATCCGCTCCGCACCCACCGAATACATGAGCTTGCGCACCGGGCTGGGATCAATCTTCAACCGGTATTCCAGCGGATCAACGCCGGCCGCCGCGGCCAATTCATCAACGAAGCTGTCAACCGCGAACATGCCCTGCGGATGCCCTGGAGCGCGCATCGCGCGCGCATCGCCGACACTAAGTTTGATGCCGGCACTTGATTTGAGTGGTTTACCGAGCTCGTAGCGCGATGGATTGGCGGCATCGGCTCGGGTCGACGCGCCGCAGACTCCCGCGATGTGTACGTGGCCGCCGGCTGGCAGACCGTTCTCTGCCAGCGCCAACTTCATGTACTGGATCGAACCGGGTCGGCAGCCGGTATCCAGATGCTCCCGCTTGCGATCGTTGACAACTTTGATGGGGCGGGCCAGTTTCTTGCTCAGATGCGCCGCCAAATGACCTTCCGCGTCGATGTCGAACTTGCTCCCAAACCCGCCGCCTACGAATTCGCAGTGCGTGCGGACCTTGTTGCGATCCAGGTTGAAGGCCTGCACCGCGCCTTGGAAGATACCCGAGGTCGCCTGTGAGCTGACCCACATTTCGGCCGAATCGCCGCGATAGTCAGCCACGGCACAGTGCGGTTCCAAGCACGAATGCGTCTGAATCTGAGTTTGATAGGTGTGCTCGACCACCCGCTTGGCGGATTTGAAGGCTTCCGCAGCTTTGGCGACCTCCTCCTCGCTGCCGGCCTTGTCGAGTGCTGGCGGAATCGGACCCTGTTGATTCTGATGCTCCTTGATGGGGTCAGTCGCGGGTTCGAGCACTTCCCATTTCATGCTTAGCGCGGCCAGGGCATCGTCCAGCGCCTGTCGATTTTCGGCGCAGACGTGTCCGGCCGGATGCCCGCAGTACTTGAACTCGCGCTTCTCCCTGATCTCGACGTCGAGCACGCCGGGCACCTTCTGCGCGGCTTCGACGTCGACCGACTTGAGATTTGCCTTCCCGTAGGGGCAGTAAACAATCGCGGCATAGGCCATCTTGGGCAAATTGACGTCGGCCGTGTACTTCGCGCGGCCCGTTACCTTGAGCACGGCATCGGCGCGCCCGGCGGTATTCTCCATCGCCTTGCCGGCATTGTCGGCCTCGTTGCCCAGCGGCACCGCGACGCCCGCCGCGGCCAGCGCGGCTTCGAAGATTTTGGTGTACGTCCCGCAGCGGCAGATGTTACCCGCGCAGCCCTTGCGTACATCCTCGACCGTCGGCTTCGGATTGCGCGCCAGCAGCGATTTGACGCTCATGACGAAACCCGGCGTGCAGTAGCCGCACTGCAGCGCGTCATACTTGGCAAACGCGGCCTGCACCGGATCAAGCTTATCGCCATCGGCCAGCCCTTCGATCGTGGTGACCTTCGCGCCCACGGCATCCATGGCCAGCATCAGGCATGAGTTGACCGGCTTGTCATCGATCAGCACCGTGCACGCCCCACACGCGCCGCGGGCGCAGACTTCTTTCGCGCCTGTCAAATCGAGCTTGTCGCGCAATACATCCAGCAGCGTGACGCGCGGCTCGACCTCGACCTTGTGAGACTTGCCGTTGATCGTCAACTCGATTGGAACCGCGCCGGGCCCGCTGCGTTGCAGGCCGTCTTTGGGCGGATCGGCCGCTCTGACCGCCGCGCTGCCGATCAGAGGTGCGGCCACCAGGGCGCTGGCCCCTTTAAGAAACCCGCGCCGCGAAAATGCCAGCGCATCAGGACCCCCCACGCCAGTGGGGGGTGACGTCAGATCGACGGTTTGCGTGCGCAACTTACCCCGCCCTCGCGGGCGGGGTTCCGAGCCCTGCGGAACCTGATCGTGCTTGCTCATGGGTGACCTCGCCTCAGGATGGACTCCCCTGCCCGCCGCGCCGCAAGCCTCGCATCGCTGCGCGGCCGTGCGGGCATCTTAGTTTTCCGCCGCCAGCGTGGTCAAGTGCCCGCGCGCGGGGGATGGCGTGGACACGGTCCGTGACAAAATCGGCGCGCTTTTCTGCCGAGCCCTGTTCACAGGGCTTTCCCGCGCAGCGGGCTGCAGGCCAGCCGTTCTACGGCTGGTGAAGCGCAACGCATAGATTCTGGTAGCCCGTTTGAACGGGCTTATGGTCGGATAGCAAGGGCTTAAGCCCAGGCGCAAGCCCGTTGAAACGGGCTGACGGATCGGGGCCTGCCCCGCAAACCAGCCCTCATAGGGCTGGCCTGAAGCCGCCTGCGGCGGCAAGCCCCGTGAACGGGGCTGAGGACACCAGCCCCTCGAGCGGCCGTCAGCTTGCCCGTGCGGTGGTCGCCGCACACGGCCGGGCGCCAGGCTTGACGATACCCCTCAGCGCCGTATGATTGCGCGGATCGTACCGAAAGGAGGCCGACCATGCGTGCGAAACCGCACAAGTTGCAAGTGTCGAGCCTCGCGCCATGCCAGGGATAGCACCTCGCTGCTGCCCGCGGCATGCGCGGGCTCGGATTCTGTGAGAAGTTGTGATACCCATCTCGCAGCGGCGCTCCGCGCCAGCGGGAAGTGGAGATCCTATGCATCGATCCCATGATGGCGGCGGGCGCCGTGCGGCGCGCCGCCGCGGACGTACCAGCCGGAATCCGTGGGGTGAGCGGTTGCAGCCGGATCGGCCGCAGGCCGGTCGCAAGCTCTTGCAGCTTTGCAAGCAGGTTTCGCGCGCGGTCAGCCTGGTGCTGGCCGAGATGGATGATTCGGTCTTGCAGGACGTGGCCGTCGATTCGGTCCTGCCCGCGCCGAATGCGTCGCGCCTGCTGGTGCAGGTCTACCTGACCCGGCCAGTCGAGGGCGTCGCGCCGACTGACATCGTGCAGCGGCTCTTCGCCGCGGGGCCTCGCATCCGCGCCGAAATCGCGACGATGATCCATCGCCGCAAGGCGCCGGAGCTTTCGTTCGCGCTGCTGGCGCCGCCTCAGCCAGAACCTGCGCCGCCCACGGAGTAACTGGCTCAAGCAACCGGGTCCGGCCGCGCCGCGGCTTCATCCGCGGCGCGGCGGGCCATTACTTGCATTGAGCGACCGCGCATGGCTACGATAAGGGTATGACGACCACCGAATTCCGGGAGCTGCTGAGCCGGGATCCTTTTGAGCCGTTCCGCATTCGCGTGACCAGCGGCGAACACTATGCTATTCGCGATCCGATGTCGACGGCCGTGCTGGCCAAGCGGTTGTTCGTTGCCCTCCCTGACGGCGAGCGGTGGGTGCTCATACCGTATCGGCAAATTTCCGCCATTGAGGCGCTGCGCGGTGAGGACGGCGTTCAGCCTGGCAAAACGCCGCCGTTAACTCCTTGACTCCCAAATCCGCCCCCCGTCGTGATTTCTTTCGGCCATCGCGGGTATGCTATGACGCATGTGCATCGGGGCGGACATTCCGCGCATCGACGGGCTCGACAAACTCTCCGGTCGCGCGCGCTACGTCGACGATTTGCAGGTCGCAGGCCTGCTCCACGGCGGCACGGTCCGCGGCGCGGTTCCGCGCGGGCGAATCAAGCAGATCCATTTCGACCCGGCAATCGACTGGCGCGAATATGTGATCGTCGATCATCGCGACATTCCCGGTCCGAACGAAGTCGCGATGATCGAGAACGACCAGCCGGTGCTGGCTGCGTCCGAAGTCCGCCACAAGTACGAACCGATTCTGCTCATCGCGCATCCGTCGCCCTCCGCCCTTCGCAAGGCACTGCGCGCCATCCGCGTCGAAGTCGAGGCGCTCCCGGTCGTGTCCGACATGCATCAGCCGCTGACGCCGGCATTGATTCAGTACGGAATCGACAACGTTTTCAAACGCGTTGACATCCGTAAAGGCGATCCGGATCCGGTTTTTGCGCGCGCAGCGCATGTCTTCGAGGCCGTCTACCAGACCGGCTCGCAGGAACATATCTATCTGGAAACGCAGGGCATGCTGGCGGCGCGCGAGGACGGGCGGCTTGCGGTGCGCGGCACGATGCAGTGTCCGTACTACGTGCTCAAGTCGCTCATGCACGTGTTCGGCGACGGTGAAGAGGCGTTTTGCGTCGTTCAGACGCCAACCGGCGGAGGATTCGGCGGCAAGGAGGATTACCCGTCGATCATCGCGCTGCACGCCGCACTGCTGGCCGAAAAGGCGGCGGCGCCGGTCAAAATCATCTACGACCGGCAAGAAGACATGGCCGCCACCACCAAGCGCCATCCGAGTTGGATTCGGCATCGGACCGCCGTCGATCACGATGGCCGCTTGCTCGCATTGGAGATCGAGGTACTGCTCGACGGCGGCGCTTACGTGACGCTCTCGCCGGTGGTTCTCAGCCGCGGTTGCATCCACGCGTCCGGTCCGTACTTCTGCGAGCACATTCACATCCGTGGCGAGGCCCGTCTGACCAATTCGCCGCCGAACGGTGCCTTCCGCGGCTTCGGCGCGCCGCAGACGCTGTTCGCGATCGAGCGGCACATGGACTTCATTGCCGATCGTCTCGGCATCGATCCAGCCGAGCTGCGCCGCCGCAACCTGCTGCGCGATGCCCAGACGATGGCCACTGGCCAGATCTTCCGCGACGGCACCGACCTGGTGCGCCTGCTGGACCGCGCGCTCGATCTTGCGCGTTACGAGGAGCGGCGCGCCGCGCACCGCACGACGAACGCATCCCATCCCTATCTGCGGCGCGGCATCGGAATGTGTACCTACATGCACGGCGCCGGCTTCACCGGCTCAGGCGAAACGATGCTCGCCTCTGAAGTTTGGATCGAAGGCCTGCCGGATGGTCGGGTCGAAGTGCTGACGGCCAACACCGACATGGGCCAGGGCACCGAAACCGTGCTGCTGCAGATCGCGGCCGACGCACTGCGCATACCAACCGAAAACGTTTCGATTGCGGTGCCGGATACGTCGCGCGTTCC
>DASXUA010000673.1:0-1644 GCA_036505095.1 Phycisphaerae bacterium | reverse complement strand
CGCGCGAGCTGCCGCCGCAGATAGAGGCGCGAACCTTGACTGCGAAGATGCTGCGCCACGCGGTCGGCCGCCAGGACCATCCGCACATAGCGATGGCGGATCAGGCGCTGCACTTCGGCGCCCGCGCCATCCATCGCGGCGCTCGGGTCCACCAGGGCATCATCGTGGTGCGTCAGGTGATACAGGCAGATATCCGCGATGCGACTCCGTACGCGACGGCTCGAACAACGGGATTCGATGAAACGCCGCAATGCGGCGCCCGGCTCAGTGAGCCCATCGTCGGCCGCCATCTCGTCCAGCACGGCCGTCCATAGCTCAGGAATGCCCTGCAGCCGTGCCCCACGATCACGCATCGCCTGCACCCGTTCCATCACCGAGGCACAGCGGGGCTTGTGCACCGCCAGCAGATACTCGAGTACCTCGTCATCGCCCCACACCGCCAGTCGAAAGATGGCCAGTCGTCGTCCGCCGCCGGAGATGTCGCCGGCATAGACCGCCAAGCCGCGCTCGGCCGCATCTTCGAGCGCAGCCTCGCTCGGATCATCCAGGCAACGTAGTTGGGCATCCGCCGGAAGCGCGGCTGCCAGGTATTCCAGCGCGCAGCTCTTTCCCGACCCCGGCGAGCCGATCAGCCGCACGGCGCCGCGCACGCCGCCGGCCAACAAGGCGCGGATTTCGTGCTCGAGAGGCAGGCGTTCCCCGGTTTCGTTGGAATACACGCGAGGCTTGACGGGCACACGAGCGAGCATAGTGCCACCTCCGACCGATAATGCGTACTCAGCATTATACCACCGGACCGCACCGTTTTAGCCGCGGATGCACGCCGACGGACGCGGATAAAGCTCTTGGCCTTCAAATCCGCGTTCATCCGCGTTGATCCGCGGCCAGTCTGCCTCAATCTCGCCTACGCCCGCGGCGCTGGATCAACCCCGCCGCTCGCCCAGCAGCGGCAGTATCGTTTGCGGCTTTGAGAGGAACTCGCAGCCGGTGCTCGTGACCAATACCATTTCTTCAAGCCCCAGATATCCGCGGCCGTCGACGTTCTCGATCCCCAATTCGAGGGTGAAGACATTGCCGGCTTCGACTTTGCGATAGGGCGTCTGCCCATAACGTTCCCAGCGCGGCCCGAGCACGCCGCCGCCGTCGTGCGCGCTGCGGCCCACACCATGTCCAGTCGCGTGCTGATACTCCGGATAGCCGCCATCGACGATCACCTGCCGCGCGGCCGAATCCACCTGCCAGCATTCGACGCCGGGCTTCAGCACGCCGGCCGCCGTCCGAATGGCTTTCACAACCGTCTCGAACGCGCGCTGCACCTCCAGCGGCGGATGCGTTTCGCCTTCGACCGGCACGTACCAGCACCGCTGCAGGTCGGAGCAGTAGCCTTCCTGCTGCACGCCGAAGTCGATGTGGAAGATGTGGCCCGGTTCAATCTTGATGTGCGCGGACGGCAGGCCATGGCCGACCATCGAGTGCGGGCCCGTATTCACAATCGGGCAACCTTGCGGGTCCCAGGCCAGACCCACGCGCCGCTCGGCCGCCAGGCGTCGCACATATTCGGCGATCTCCAACTCGCTGCGCCACAGGCGGGCGAACTCGGGAATGGCCCGAAAGATTTCATCGGTAGTCTGGATGGCGCGCCGG
>DASXUA010000672.1:0-1889 GCA_036505095.1 Phycisphaerae bacterium | reverse complement strand
AAAGAACGATTCACCCCCGGGCGCGCCGAAAATCCGCAAGCTCACCACTCACGAAAAAGCCGCCCTGAAACGCTTCAACGAGCACGCACGTGTCAAAAATGGTTAACGGCGTTGCATGGCACGGATGCCGCACGATTCGCCGCGGATTGAAGCGCTCGTCGCGCAAGCGCTGGCCGGGCGGCTGAACGAAGCGCAGGCCCGACAACTGGCGGGCTGTGATCCGGAGCTGGTCGCGCTCGCGCTGCTGGCGCTGGCCCAGCGCATCGCGCAGCGGGATGCGCACATCGCCCGGCAGGCGGCACGCATCGCCGCGCTGCAAGGCGCCGCGGCGGGAACGAGCCCGACGCCCGCCACGCCGTCGGGCATGATTCCGGTTTACGCCAAGCCGAACGTGGAATCCACGCGCCGGCGGCGCAAACGGCCGGGCGCGAAAAACGGGCATGTCGGCCATCATCGGCCGGCGCCGCTGCGGATCGACCGGCGCCTCGAGCAGCGATTGAAGGTCTGCCCCTGCTGCGGCGGCGCGTTGCAGCGCTGCAACCGCACGCGCACGCGGATCACCGAGGACCTGCCCGAGACGCTCCAGCCGGTCGTCACCGAGCACACGATTCATCGCGACTACTGCCCGAGTTGCCGCAAGCACGTCGAGCCGGTCGTGCTGGAGGCCCTGCCGCACGCCACGCTGGGACATCGCGTGGTCGGCTTCAGCAGCTGGTGCCACTACGGCCTGGGCGTGACCATCGACCAGCTCATCGACATCCTGCAATTCCACCTGCAGACCAAGCTCTCCCCCGGCGGACTGGTCGCCGGCTGGCAACGCCTGGCCGACGTGCTGACGCCCTGGTACGAGCAGATCGCCCAGGAAGCCAGACACTCGGCCCATTTGCACGCCGATGAGACCGGCTGGCGGGTCCAGGGCCAGACCTGCTGGTTGTGGTGCTTCGCCAACGGCCAGGTCTGCTACTACATGATCGATCGCGGCCGCGGCAGCCCGGTCGTGCAGAAGTTCTTCGGCGAGGCCTTCAAGGGCATCCTGCTGCACGACTTCTGGAGCGCGTACGAATCGATCGACGCGGCCGATCGACAGTACTGCCTCGTGCATCTGTTGCGCGAATTGGAGAAAGTCGACGAACACAATCCATCGCTCGAATGGCGGGCGTTCGCCAAAATGCTGCGGCGCTTGATCCGCGACGGCATCCGCCTGCGCAAACGGCCCGACTTCGCGCCCGAGAAGTACCGCAGCCGCATCACGCGCATCGACGGCCGGCTGCAAACCCTCATCGCCGCCGAGTGCCCCGATCCCGACGCCCAGCGGCTGCGCAAACGCCTGCGCCGCACCGCCGATCACATCTTCACCTTCCTCGACCACCCCGCCATCCCGTTCGAGAATAACTTCGCCGAACGCATGATCCGGCCGGCCGTGATCCTGCGGAAAAACAGCCAATCCAATCGCTCCGACCAGGGCGCCCGAACCCAGGCCGTGCTGATGAGCATCTTCCGAACCCTCAAACTCCGCGGCCACGACCCGCTCCAAACCCTCGAAGCCACCCTGCGAACCTACCTCGAAACCAACCAACTCCCGCCATTACCCGCTAAAATCGTTGCAGAACGGTGAACTGTTACACAACAGCAAGGATCCTCTAGGCTTAGACCCGGGTTGCGACTACGTTCCTGAGGACTATTTTCCCGGTCTAGCCGATTGCTACTTACGATGCTGCGCGAAACATGACCAGTGCTGGGATACTAATGGTTGTACAATGTGGTCTTGGACTTGCCCGCTTTCCACCCATCCTTGCCGTGAGTGCAATCGCGCTGTAATAGCCTGTTTCGACGTGTGCGCTGGGGGTAGTTACGGTGGTGATGGTCCGCGAGTGAATGATCCGCGATGG
>DASXUA010000671.1:0-2301 GCA_036505095.1 Phycisphaerae bacterium | reverse complement strand
GCGGTGGGCCCATCGTTCGAGGCCGTCCGCTCGGCGCTGCCCATCACTCCGTTGACGACGGCACTGGTGATTCCCATATGGCTGACATTATAGCGCCCGCCGCGACAAGGTAAACCCGCTTCAGAGTGTGGCATGTTCAAGCAAAGCGCGGCCATGTTGCACCCCCTCCGGGGACGTGCCCGCGGGGAGCCCGTTCGCCCCAGCGGGCTTGACCATACCACCGGCAATGCTGGCGTCGTCCGCGCATCGCGCGCGGGTGACTGTCTGGCGTCTGGCGGCTCGCCACTCTGCAGCCTTGACCGCCGCACTCCGCGCGATATGCTCATCGGAGCCCGGCATATCTCACAAGAGGGCCTGCCATGCACTTGTCGAGTTCGCACGCCTGCCGCCCGCACGAGCACGAGTTGCAGTTGCTGCTCACGCGCTGCGCGCCGTGGCTGCGGCGCTACATACGAGATCAGACTCCGCTTTCGCTGGCCAATCGGATAGCGAGCGACGATGTGCTTCAAGCCGTCCGAATCGCCGTCATGCGCGCCTGCCGCAAAGCCAGCTTCGTCATGCCGCGCGATGCTCCGGCGTGGTTCCGGCGCATCGCGCGCAACGAGGTGCGCGACCGATGCCGGAAGGCCGACGCCCGGAAGGCGGGCGGCGCCGGGCGCGGTGCCCCACGCCGCGCCCGCGCCGATCTGACAGCCGAACTCATCAGGCTCACTTGCGCGCGCCGCGGACCGCTTGCTGAGACCACACAGCGCGAGATGCAAGCGAGCGTGCAGGCGGCGCTGCGCCGACTGCCGCTCGCATTGCGCCGCATGATGGCCCTGCGCGTCCACAACGAGCTGCCGTATGAGGACATCGCCGTGGCCCTGGATGTATCGGTGCGGCAGGTCAAGCGGGCGGTGGCAAGCTGCTTCGCGATCCTGCGGCGCGATCTCGCACACTTCGCTCCGCCTCGCGGGCGGCGGGCGCATTCGCGCTGAGGGATGCGCCGTCTCACAAATGCAGTGGGCAAGATATGCAAGCCGGGCTCAGCCGCTTCACAAGCCCCCATCCGCGATCGGCAATCCGGCGAGCCGATAATCCATTGGGTTTCTTCCCCCAAGAGGGGGGTCCCTCTGTGCGCCGTTGTCGTCTATATTAATGAGGGCGTCGCTTCCCGCCGGGAGAGGCACGAGAGCCCCGCGAAGCAATAGACGCGTCGGGCGTTCCGCCGGCGCGCCGCATTCGGGAGAGGAGTGGTCATGCGTACAACGCACATACTCCCAACCTTGGTTGGCGCCATCGCCGGACTGGCCGGCTCCGCCCGAGCCCAGTTCGTGCCCGGTCGCGTGTACATCTCGGAGCCGCCCGCCGACTTGTGCGGCAGCTTTCCGGGTCTGCCGAATGACCGCATCTGGGAGATCGATCCGCAGACCGGACAGGTCAGCCTGTTCGTCGAGCTTTCGGACGAGCTGTGCGGCTACCTGAACGGCTTGGCCTTCACGCCCGATGCGACGGGTTTGCGGGCCTCGAACTTTTTTACAAACTCCATCCTCCAATTTGACGGCAGCGCTAACGCAAGCGTTGCGCTGAATGCCGCGGACGGCATCAACGAGCCCCTTGGAGGTAACAACATCGCCTACGATGCCGCCAGCAATTTCTACGTGGAAAACGCTGGCTCCACCAACATTCTTCGGTTTCCGGCTGATGGTGGTCCGGCTACGGTATTCGCTGATGTCTTTGACGGCGTTACGGGTGCAGGCCCGATCGCCTTCGCACCGAATGGTGACCTCTACCTGGGCAACGAGTTGGGTCAAATCTGGCGAGTCGGCCCCGACGGCTCGTCCAGCCTATTCGACTCGTTCGTCGGCTCCTCGGGTGTGCTGGCCCTGACGACCGACATGGCCGGGAATCTCTTCGCCCTTGGCACAGGCGGAGTTTACCGATACCAGGTCGGAAACCCTGACTCTCAGCAGTTGATTGCACCGTTCATGAACCTTAGCGGGCAGACGTCGATGACGATGTCGCCCAACCAAGATTCGGTCTATTTCGCGGCAGGGATTCACCTGTACGAGATCGACGCGGTCACGGGTGCGGTGTCATTACTCGCGACGCTTCCGGTGGAAGGTCCCTTAGCAGGCAGCGGAATCGCCGTATATGTCCCTGAGCCCGCTGGGCTCGCGCTCATCCTGTGCGGCATCTTGATCGTTCGTCGACCACGTCGAAGTGGGGTGCGGCCCGGCGTATCCAACATGCCTGCACCGGAATGTGCAATTTGAGGCGAGTGACGACCGCCTTCCTCGTCACGCGTGTCCAGTTGTCTAA
>DASXUA010000670.1:0-14402 GCA_036505095.1 Phycisphaerae bacterium | reverse complement strand
GTCACCGTGACGTTATCGCTGCACAACGTCGTTCCGACTTGCGTGCCGGCGACCGCGGCATTCCAAAGACTGAATTGCAGATCGTACGAGCCGTTGGCCGGACTGCCATTCATGTTGAGCTGCCCCTGGTACGTAAAGCCGTTGCCCAGCGGCGTTTGTGACCAAACGCTGGCTGTCGGGAACAAAATGCCCAGCGCCATCATGAACCACCTGAATGTCGTCTGACGCTCGATTTTCATAGCGTTCTCCTTCTGCTGACCCCGTTCGTGACGAGTCGATCCCGTGCGCGGGATCCTCAGAAACTCGTACTGCCTTTCAGGTGACAGGCGCGCACGGCGAGCGCCAAGATTTCTTCAGATTTTTTTGGGGGATCGGCCGATGCCGACGTCGATAGGCGCCACGAACGGTGGAACCAATAGGCGCTACTGGCCGATCCTGGCGACCGCCTCGTCCAACTCGGACTGCCAGGAGGCCCGCAACTCCCGATCCTGCTCGGCCGCCACTGTGGCGCGGGCCTGTTCGAGGAGCCGCCCAGATTCGTCCGTCCGTCCCTGTCGATGACGCACGAGGGCGGTCCAGGCGTCGAACAAGGGGACGCGCGTGATTCCCGCCGCAGCGTATAAGGAACGGGCCTGTTCGATTGCCTCGACCGCCTCGTCGAAGCGCTGCAACTGCATCAGCAGCTCGGAGCGCGTCATGTAGAAATTCGGCGCGTCGGGCGCCTGGGCAATTCCCGCGTCGAGCACTTCGAGCGCCTGCACACGGTCGGCGTCTGTCCTTTGCTTCTCGGCCATGCTCGTTAGCATGGCGTGATTGTTCGCCTGCGCGGGCTGCTCGCGCAGCGCCGAAAGCAGCGCCAGCGCCTTTTCCCGAACCTCCGCCGAGTGAAAATGATTCTGCTCCAACCGGGTATGGGCCTGCGCGGCGTTGATCTGCCAGGGGCGCTCGCTCCGCAGCCAGTCCATCGCCAGCCGGGCGCGATCGCGCGCCAGCAGCGTGGCCTCGTCGGGCCAGCGGGTCTCCAGCCAGGTCGCCGTCGAGAAATCAATCGCTAATAGCGACGCGCCGTCGGGCGTGAAGCCAAGGGCCACGCGACCGGGCGTGTGCGATATCAGGAGCACATCTCCGTTTGCGGAATCGACGCACGCAACCAGGTCGCCGCCTCCGGCCATGAGCCGTGCCCCATCCGGCGACCAGCACAGCGCGCCGATCTGAGCGGGAAGCGTCGCGAACGCCGCCGCGCGGATCGGACGGCGCACGTCCATCAGCAGCACGGCCCCGGCGCGTGTGCCGACAGCCAGTCGCGCGCCATCTGGGGAGAACGAGGCGCACGTTGGGGGATCGTCAGACATCACGCACTGGCCCAGCTCACGCAAATTGGAGGCGGCGCGCACCACAACGCCGGTGTGCTGTTCATGCCCCGGACCTGCCGGAGCACGCACGCGCTCACTGGTGAACCGCCCCAGCCCGCGCGCGACGGTAACCAGCGTCTGACCGTCGGGGCTGAGGACAAGTCGATCGATACATGTTCCCGACGCGGGAATGGCGGCCTCGACGCGTGTCAGATCGTCGACCGCAAGCCGCTGTACCGCGCCATCGCTCCAGCCGACGAGCAGCGCCCGGCCATCGCGGCTGAACGCCAGCCCCATGGCGGCGTCGGGCGAATGGGACGCGCTATCGCGGATACGGGCGCCGTCGCGCGCGTCGTAGAGCCTGATCTTGCCCAACTCGGCGCCGGCGGCAACGAGCGACTCATCCGGACTGATCGCCGCGGCGCGAAGAAACGTGCTCCATCCTCCGGCGCGCCATTTCGGTTCGCCGGTAACTGTGTCCCACAGCGTCACGCATCCCCAATCGACCGTCACCAGCCGGCGCGCATCCGCAGAAAGGCCCACGCCGTAATTGCCAATCAGAAACGGCGCTGCGAACGCCCAGGGGCTCGGAGCCCCGTAAATGGGAGCGAGATAGATCGTCCCGTTATTACCCGCGAAGTAGGCCATGCAGGACTGCGGCGCGACTTCGCACAGCGGAGATGCGATGCCGAGCAGCGACTGATCGCGGGCTTCGTCCAGCGGGCTGGCGCTGATCACACGATTCAAAGCCCCTACCAGCAGGCGCTCGCCATCGCCGCGGAAGCGGTGGCTGGCGATTCCCGAGCGGACCGAGACCGTGCGATGTCCATCGCGTAGCGGGTGCCAAAGCAAGATCTGCTGGGTTTTTTCGGCCTGCTCAACGCACACGGCCAGTTCGCCAGCGTACGGGCCTTCCGCCGCGCTGCTGTGCTCAAAGTTCAACTTGTCGCGCAGCTCCTGGGCCAGCGCGACGGACTCGCCATTGACGTGCTCGTAAATCGCTTGCGGCGTGAGCCGATGATCGGCCGTCCGGGTCGTCCCGAACGAGGACACGACACAGCCTGATGTTTCAGTCCGCAGCGTCGCGCCTGATTGCGGATCCACGATACTGACCAGCGGATCCGTTGAGCCGTGTGCGACGACGACGGTGCCGTCGCTCCGCAGGCCCAGGCAACGCCGTTCCGGGCGTCGCCACAACGTGGTGCCGCTGACAGGGTCGATAGCGCGGATCGATTCGTTGGAGGCGATCGCGGCGCGCAGCACAATCATCCGACCGTCATCACTTGGAAACGCCGCAGAGAACGAATCCGATATGCCCTCGATGGTCACCGGCGTCGAGGAACTGCCCAATTCGAACAAATGTACCTGCCCGGTCTGCGAATCCAGGAACGTGGCCCAGCGCCCGCCGCGCGCCACTTGGCAATTGGCCCCGCGCCCGCCGGTGTACGACCATTCCCGCACCCACGGATGAGCGCTGAAGCAAAGGTGCCGCCACTCCCAGCCGCGCTGCCGCTCGGGTACGGCGAGCAGTTCCCTTTGAGCTTCGGTGCCATCCTCATTTCCGATGGCCGCGTACGCCGCGGCCAGTCGCGCGGCATAGGCCACGCGCTCGGCCCGGTCGCGCTCTTCGCGCGCACGATATAGCCCCAGCGTCGTTCCAACCATTCCGAGCACCAGCGCCGCCGCAACGATCGCGCTGCTGGTGAACAGTCCCTTATTCCGCCGAACGAGCTTGCGAAAGCGATACGCACGGCTCGGCGGCGCAGCCTGAATCACTTCGCCATTCAGATAGCGCAGCACATCCTGCGCCAGCGCGTTGGCCGTCGCGTACCGGCGCGTGCGGTCCTTCTCCATCGCCTTGAGTACGATCCAGTCCAGTTCGCCGCGCAGCGTGCGCTCCAGCGTCCGGGGATCCGTTCGCCGCCGCGCCGCGATGGTGGCCGACGACGATCCGGGCGATCGCGACGTTTCGACGTTTTGATTTTTTGACGTTTGTTGCACCCGCGTGCTGGGTTTGACCGGCTCCTGCTCACGAATGATGCGTTGCATTCCGGCGAGGCCGGCGTTGAGCAGTTGGGTCGTATCGAAGGGCGTACTACCCGTCAGCAATTCGTACATCAGGACGCCCAATGAGTAGATATCGCTGCGCGTATCGATATCCAGACCGCTCATCTCCGCCTGCTCGGGGCTCATATAGGCCGGCGTCCCGATCATCGCCCGCAGCTCGGTATAGACGGTTTTTTCGGTCAGCCGCTGGCTCGTGGCCTTGGCGATGCCGAAATCGATGACTTTCGGCACGGGCTCACCGTCATGCAGCGTGACCAGGACGTTGGACGGTTTGAGGTCGCGGTGAATGATGCCCTTCTGGTGCGCATGCTGCACGGCATGGCAAACCGGCACGAGTAGCTCCAGGCGATCGTGTGGCGACAGGCGGTTCTCGTCGCAGTATCGCGTGATGGGAATGCCGCGCACCAGCTCCATCACGAAATAGGGCCGCCCCTCATCGGTCGCGCCGGCGTCCAGCACACGCGCGATGTGCGGGTGGTCCATGAGCGCCAGCGCCTGCCGCTCCTGTTCGAAGCGGGCGATGATGGCGCGGCTGTCCATGCCGGCCTTGATCACCTTGAGCGCCACGCGCCGGCGAATCGGCCGCTCCTGCTGGGCGGCGTATACGGACCCGAAGCCGCCTTCACCGATCAACTCCATCAGCTTGTAGGGGCCGATGCTTTTTCCCACCAACGAGTGCGGCTCCAGCGACGCGCGGGGCTCTGATTCATTCGTCGCGACCCAATTGCGATCCGGAGTGGCCGCCGTCGCGCCGCTGTCGATGGGTGCAGCGGTGGGGCAGGCCAGAAAATCGCCGGCCCTTCCGAGCGCATTTAGCATGTGCTCGACCTGCGCCTGCAACTCGGCATCGCCGTCGCAGGCACGCTCCAGAAATGCGGTGCGCTCCGGTTCCGGAACGCCCAGCGCCTCGGTAAAGATCTCGCGTACCTTCCGCTGTCCAGGTTGCCCGCTCATGCTCGGGGTGCCAAGTTACGAATCCCGATCGTCGCCCCGCAGCTTCTGGAACAGAAATGCCCGCGCGTACGCCCACAGTCGATCGACTTGCCGGGGTGAGAGACCCAGCGCGGCCGCCGTCTCGTCGCCCGTCAGTCCCGCGAAGAAACGCATCCGCACGACAGATGCGACTTCGGGATCCTCGCGCTCCAGGCAGCCCACCGCCTCGTCCAGCGCGAGGATTTCTTCCGGGTCGCCGTTGTTGGCCACGTCGGTCAGATCCAGCGGCACGCGCCGCGCGGCACGGCCTTCACCATCGCCGCCGCGCTTGAGCCGTCCCCGTGCACGCGCATGCTCGACCAGCAATTGTTGCATGGCGCGGCCTGCCGCGTGGTAGAATTGCGCCCGGCTGCTCCAGCCGATCGGATTCTCCTGAACCAGCCTGATGTAGGCCTCATGCACGAGCGCCGTGGCCTGCAAGGTGTGATCGCGGCGCTCCCCGGCCATGCGCTGCCGCGCGATCAGGCGAAGCTGCTCATAAACCAGCGGGAACAACCGCTCGGCCGCGCAAGCCTCGCCCGCGGCCGCACGCTCAAGCAGCAGGGTGACCGGTGTGTCCCGATCCTCATGAGACATGCAGTCCAGAATAGAGAAGTGCCGGTTTCGGGGCAACTTTACTGGCAATATCAGCGGGGTGGCATGCTTTCACGCGCAGCGGGTAAGCATGCTCGCGCGTGAACAACCGCTAATGCCTCACCGCGTCAGGCGTTTGTATTTGATGCGATGCGGCTGGTCGGCGTCGGCGCCCATACGCTTGCGACGCGCCTCTTCGTAGGATTGATAGTTGCCCTCGTGCCAGACGACTTTCGAGTCGCCTTCAAACGCCAGCATGTGCGTGGCGATGCGATCCAGGAACCAGCGGTCGTGGGTGATGATCACCGCGCAGCCCGCGAAATTCAGGATGGCTTCTTCCAGCGCTCGCAGCGTATCGACGTCCAGATCGTTGGTCGGCTCATCCAGAAGCAGCAGGTTGCCGCCGCGCCGCAGCAGCTTCGCCAGATGCACCCGATTGCGTTCACCGCCGGAGAGTTCCTTGACGGGTTTCTGCTGGTCGCTCCCTCTGAAATTGAACTTGGCCACGTAGCTGCGCGCGTTGACCTTGCGCTTGCCGAGCAGGATGTGCTCGGTCCCGCCGGTGATCTCCTCGAAGACGGTCTTGCTGCCGTCCAGCGCGTCACGATTCTGATCGACATATGCCAGCGACACCGTCGGTCCGACAATCAATTCGCCCGCGTCGGGCCGCTCCTGGCCCACGATCATGCGGAACAGCGTCGTCTTGCCCGCGCCGTTCGGGCCAATGATCCCGACGATCCCGCCGCGCGGCAGGTCGAACTCGACGTTCTCCATCAGCAGTTGGTCGCCGTAGCCCTTCCGCAGGCCTTTGGCGACTACGACCTGCTCGCCCAGGTGCGGACCGGGCGGAATGTGCAGCTCGACCTCGTCGTCGCGCGCCTCGGCCTCCTGCGCGGCGAGCCGTTCATACGCTGTGAGCCGCGCCTTACTCTTGGCCTGGCGCGCCCGCGGCGCTGAACGCACCCATTCCAGCTCGCGCTCGAGCTGCTTCTGCCGGGCCGATTCCTGCTTCTCCTCGGTTTCGAGACGCTTGGCCTTCTGCTCCAGCCACGAAGAGTAGTTGCCCTGCCACGGGATGCCGCGGCCGCGCTCCAGTTCCAGAATCCAGCCGGCCACGTTGTCCAGGAAATAGCGATCGTGTGTCACCGCGACCACCGTTCCAGGAAATTCCGCCAGGTGCCGCTCCAGCCACGCCACCGATTCCGCATCGAGATGATTGGTCGGCTCATCCAGCAGCAGCATGTCGGGTCGCCGCAGCAGCACCTTGCATAGCGCCACGCGCCGCCGCTCCCCGCCGGAGATCTTGCTTACGTCCGCATCGCCCGGCGGCAGGCGCAGCGCGTCCATCGCGATCTCTAGGTGCCGATCCAATTCCCAGGCATCGGCGGCCTCAATCTGCGCCTGCACCTTGGCCTGCTCTTCGAGCAGCTTGTCCATCTGCTCGGGCGCCAGGTCCTCGCCGAAGCGGGCATTGATCTGGTCATAGCGCGTCAGCAATGCGCGGATGTGTGCGACTGCCTCTTCGACGTTGCCGCGCACATCCTTGGCGGGGTCAAGCTGCGGCTCCTGCGGCACGAACCCGATGCTGGTTCCCTCGGCCGGCCGCGCCGCGCCTTCGAAATCCTGATCGACGCCGGCCATGATGCGCAGCAGCGTGCTCTTGCCCGAACCGTTCAGTCCCAGTACCCCGATCTTCGCGCCGGGATAGAACGCCAGCCAAATATCCTTCAAGACCTGCTTCTGCCCGAAGCGCTTGTTGAGCCGTTCGATCGTGAAAATGTATTGCATCGCGAGTCAGAGCCACGCCATTAATGCCGTGGCTCGGGCGCAGTTGCCAGTTCCTCGGGCTGAAATCAACCGAGTGACCGTAAATACCGGAAGTCGAAGATACCCGACGAATGCCCGTCAGACCAGAACAACTGAATGGCGTAATTGCCGATGAGCTGCGCGCTCGTGACACGGACGCCGGTCGGGTCACTCTTGAGAATCGGCAGCAGCGGCCGGTTCTCCCGCGCCGTGCGGCAGGTGGCGCACGGGCACACGCTGCGCAGCTTGGCGAGCGAATACTCACTCGTGCGGCCGTCGCGCCAGGTAATGACGAGCTTCTGCTCGGCCAGCCGCACCTTCAAATCAGCCGGCGTGACTTGCTCCGGACTGAGTGGCGGTTTGCTCGATGGGTCGCTTGCCATTCAACGCGCGAAGATCCGCACCAGGTCCTGATAGATCACGTTCTGGAAAAATCGATAGAAGCCGACGTCCACCGGGGTGTTCTGCCGTGCCTCTTGCAGCAGAATGCCCACGTCATCGGTGCTGCTGATGCGCGTGCGCCCGATGCTGACGATGAGATCACCCGGTCGCAACTCGGCCCGATCGGCCGGTCCACCCGAGTCAACATCCAGAACCATCACGCCCGAACCTTCACGAATGTGGTAGCGCCTGAGCGCCTCGGGCTGCGGGTCCGCGATGTGCACGCCCAGGTGTTCCCAGGCCAGCTTCTTGCCGTCGGGCTTGGGCACGGCCGTAAGCTGCAGTGTCGCCGAGGTGGTCTTGCCGTCGCGCTGTACGGACAGCGGCACGTGATCGCCGGCCTTGTAACCGAGCATCTCGATGTAGAAGTCCACGTCGCGCCGCACCGGTGTGCCGTTAACGCTGACCAGCCGATCGCCCAGGCGAACGCCGGCCTTGGCGGCCGGACTATCGGCGCGCACTTCAACGACCTTCGGGACATCGCCGGCTACCTTCAGACCCCATTGCACCTTGCGCACCTTCTCGGCATCGAGAATATCGGGCAGCACCGCGCGCAGCCGATCCACGGGAATCGCGAAGCCGATGTTCTGTGCATCCGCTCGAATCGCGGAGTTAATGCCAATCACTTCGCCCAATATGTTCAGCAGCGGCCCGCCCGAGTTGCCGTGATTGATGCTGGCATCGGTCTGGATCAGATCTTTGTATTCCATCCCGTTTTCAAACTGCAAGTCGCGATGCAATGCGCTGACCACGCCGGTCGTGACGGTGTTCTGGTAGCCGAACGGGTTGCCGATCGCGATAGCGGTTTCGCCAATCATCAGATCATCGCTGCGGCCCAGCTTCATCGCCTTGAACGGCCCATCGTTGCGGATCTTGAGGATGGCGATGTCATTCTGCTCGTCGACCTGCACGACATCCGCGTCAAATTCTTTGCCGTTAGCGAAGTTGACCTTATGGCTGGTCGAGCGGCCCACCACGTGCCAATTGGTCACGACGTATCCGGCTTCATGAATCAGAAACCCGCTCCCGACACTGGTGGCCGTCTGCGGATATTCCTGAAACATCCATAGGCCGCCCGTGTAGCGCAGCTTCACCGTCGACGAGATGTTCACGACCGCGTCGCGTACCTGCTCGTAGACCTCGACCACGGGCGTGCGGCGAAGCTGCACGTCGTCCGGGCGTGCCGGCGAGGCGACCATCAGCCCAAGCGCCGCTAACGGTAGACATACTTTTCTCATAGTCCCTGATTCCGTTCTGCCAGACTCTGCCAAACCATCTTAGAGACGTTCGAGAGGCTGTCGACCTGTCGCGTTGCAACCGCCAAGGCGCCGACGACGAAAACCGCCAAGACGCCAAGGACGCCAAGAGAAGAGACGGCATTAGCCTAGTCTTGGCGACCTTGGCGTCTTGGCGGTTAAGAAGGCGTTTCTTGGGGGTTCAGTTCGCGCGACCGGTTCGTGCCGCCGTGCGCCGCGTGCGCTCGAACAATAGCGCGCCGCGCCGCGGCGGCTTGGCGACGGGCTGGGCCAGATCGCTCAGCGACGCGGCTGGCAGGGCCCGTTCGTCGGGCGCGATGCCGGCCAGATAGCGGTCGAAGAACGCCTGGATGCGCAGCGCATACAACTCTGGTTCCAGCAGCGCGCTCTGATTATGTTTTGCCCCTTCCACGATCCACAGGTAGCGTGGCTTGTTCGCCACGTGGTACAGCATCTGCGACTGCTGCACCGGAATGTAGCTGTCCTTCTCGCCATGAATGAACAGGATGGGCGTATGCAGGCGGCGCAGAAACTTGCGGACGGACGGAAACCGGCAGCCAAATTTGCGGCTGCACGCGCGAAAGAGCAGCCAGCGCAGGAAAGTCCAGAAGACCGGCGGATGAAACTCGGCCACCACGCGCACCTTCGCGAAAATGGTCGACCAGCGTTTCATGTAGTATTCGAGGATGGTGTCGCTGCTGAAAGCGCCGTCGGCGATGATGGCTTTGACGCCGGGCAGCCCGACCGAGGCCAGGATGGCCGCGCAGGCCCCGCGTGAGATGCCGAACAGCCCCACCTCGACCGGCCGATTATTCTGCTGCAGGTAATCCTCCACCAGCGCGATCGCCCCCAGCATGTCGGCCTGCTCGCGCTCCGTGGCCCATTGGCGCGGTTTGTAGCCGGCCTCGCACTCCGAATCGCCGTGCGCGCGAAAATCAAACGTGAAGACGTCGTAGCCCGCTTCCAGCAGTGAACGGCAATAGCGCAGCGCGCTGTGCCGATCGCTCTTGTACTCATGCGCAAAGATGATCATCCCGCGGCGCGGCACGGGCGCGGCGCTCCACAGGAATGAGCCCCACAGGTTGTGCCCATCGAAGGCGCGGAAGACGACCGGCTCGCCCGGGATGCGGTCGGAACGCCGCATCCCAACCGACAGCGGAGGGGGTGTGTCGTCCAGCAGCTTGGTCATGATGCGGATGTAGCGCCGCAGCACCATCGTGGGCACCACGGCCAGCAGCACCAGCGTGCAGGCAATGCTCACCAGCGCCCAGTTGCGGGCCGTGAAGTCCCAGAAAAGCGAACTGGCTGTCAGATCAGGAGGCAGCATCGCTGTTGTGCGGAAGGGCGAGGCTCCCGCCGAGCCAAACCGTGCACCGCACGGTAGGAGCGCTGCTGATCCGTCAGCCGCCTCCCATCTGCTCCGCAGGACCGCGCCGCGCCTTACTATAGCCGAGTGGGCCGACTTGGCAACCGGCTGTTGCACCATGGCACAGCGGCGATGGGGATAAATTTTTCGCCGGCCCAAGCAGGGGCTAAGCTCCGGCGCTTTCGATCAACGGACGTGGTACGATCCTACAATAATCTGGCCCGCGGTTCCGGGAATCGGGACCAAGCGCGCCGGTGGGTTTTACACGCCGCGCGCGAAGCGTAAGCCAGCGCTGGGCGATGGGCCGCCGAGCGGCTACGGCGTGCCGAGGTCGGCGAGCGCTCGGGGTCGATGGGAGCGGTTTTTGGGATGGCTTCTCGGCCGGTCCGCATGAAATGGGTGCGCCGTGTGCGGCTGGCCGCCACGATCGGTACCGGCGCAGTCCTTCTGACTTGCCTGATTCTCTTTCTTACGGCGCAGCACATTCCGGCCTGGTATGTGCCGATCCACGTCGCCGATGACAAATCCGAGCAGCAGCGCGTGCGCGACAGCCTGACAGAGGCGGTGGACCGCTTCCGCGCCGGCCTGGCCGCCGGGCAGCCGTTCGAGTTCCGCATCGGCGACCGGACCATCAACGAATGGGTGGTCGCCCGGGCCGAAATCTATCCCGAATCGGCCGATTGGCTGCCGGCCTGGCTAAACGATCCGGTGTTGCACTTCGCCAGCGACGGCATCATGGTCGGGGCGCGCTACGACCGCGACGGCTGGAAAGCAATCCTCAGCCTGCACTTCGAGCCGCAGGCCCAGGCGGGCGAGCCTGGAATCCGCGTGCAGGGAGTCGAGGTCGGCTCCTTGCCGGTTCCGACGTCGTGGATACGGGATCGGCTGCAGCAGAGTGGGATCCTCGGCCGCATTCGCGCCGAGCACTTGCCCGGTTCTGTGCGGCGCATGTTTCTGGAGTCTCCCGGCGACGCGCCGGCGAACTGGCTGCCGCTGGGCGAACTGGTGCGTGATGATTCTTTCAAAGTCCTCAGCGTCGCCACGAATCCTGGCGAGCTGGTGCTGAATATCCAACCGCTCGAGCGCCGCAGGACAAGGTAAGGTGGCCAGTTGCAGCTTGCCCGTCGTGACTTGGGACGTTCACGGCGAGCACGGTGCGACCGTCGCGCCGTTGAAGACCTGCGTGGTATTGACGCCGTTCAGGAGCTGTACGATCCGCAGCAGGTCGCCGACGTTGACCGGACTGGCGCCGCTGCTGCGATCGACGTTGTAGCGCGCCAGATTGGCCGGCACATTCGCGGTGCCGTCGTTGAGCCGTTGCACCAGCCAGAGCAAGTCTAACGGGTTGGGTGCGCCGTCCAGGTTCACATCACCCGGCAACGATTGATACTGCAGCTTCTGACCGGGCGCAGTGCCGGCAAACGTGAACGTCGTGCATTCGCGCGGCGGCGGCGGAGCGGTGAGTTGGATCATCCACATCGCGCCGCCTGCTGGAGGCGGGGTGACACTGGCCACCGACGGGCAGTCGGCTTGGCCGTTGACGGCGATATCGGTGCAACTCACGATGATGTTGGCGGGCGTCGGGGCTGGAGACGGAGCGCCGCTGAACGTCACGCTGATCGGAGCAAACGTGTACGGCCCCTCGTCCGGGGTGCCGGGCACACCGATGCCCTGCGGTGTCGGCCCGATTGCCATGTTCTGCAACACGTCACGGAACACTCCGGCGCCGTACGGACTGACCGCGGGTGGATTGGCCGACACGATGTTCGGGTCACACACGTCCGGTACTCCGTTGCCGTTGCCGTCAGGTTCGCACGCGTCGGGAACGCCGTTGCCGTCGCAATCGCCGAACCCGCTCAAGACGCCCAGGTAGCGGGTGCCCTGCGCATTTCGTGGCATCGCCCGGTAGCTCCCGTAGCCGTTGCTGGCGCTGGTCTTGCGGATGATGAACTTGAAGAACCGCCCGGCCTGGGTGTTATTGAATTCGAAGACCTGCGGCTGGCCATTTGGAAGGACGTTCGAACCCATAACATCGCCGGACGGACCGAAGACCGCACCGATGGACGTTAGCGCTGTCAGGCTGTTTCCGACGAAACCCTCGATTTGCGTAATACCGTTGGAATGCTGGACGATTTCGACCTGATCGACCACGACCGGGCGGTCGAATTCGTAAGTCACCACCGCCCGGGCTGGATCGGGTACATAGTCGCCGATGTAATGGTGATCGTGCAGGCTAAAGCGGATCAGGCCCTGCTGGGTCGGATTCACCAGGTAACCGATGCCGCTGATGATGTTGAGCGGTCCGTTCGCCGGTGCATGATCATCCCAGATACCGAAATCCAGAGGCCAGCAAGTTCCATCCATGCTGTCTGTAGGAATGGAGACTGAAACGATCCCAGCCGCGGTCTGGCATTCGTCCAGCACCCCGTTGCCGTCGCAATCGTTACCGGCGAGTTCGCACGCATCCAGAACGCCGTTGGCATTGCAATCCCTGCCGGCAAGCTCGCAATCATCGGGAACTCCGTTGCTGTCGCAGTCGGAACCGGCGTGATCCGATTGGTTCAACAGGACCGAGATGCTGTGGAAGGAGCCGTAATTCGCGGCCGCGATATCAATGTCGCCGTCGCCATCGATATCGCCCACCGCGACGTATTGGGGAAGCGGTCCGACCGCGTGTGATTCGAGGGAGAACGTCCCATCGCCTTTGTTCATGAACAGGGTGACGTTGGAGTTGGAATTGTTGCCGACAACAATATCCACGGCACCATCCCCGTTCAGGTCCGCGAACGCCAGGGATGAAGGCCCCCACACCGGGAAATAATCGTCGGTCGCTGGTGCGAACGTCCCGTTGCCGTTATTCCGCAGGATGTGAAGCGCTGGAAAGACGATCGGCCAATTCCCGACGTACGTTCCGCCGAACACAAGGTCGAAATCACCGTCGCCGTCAAGGTCGGCGGCGCTAATGGGGGGAGATGTCCAGTAACCAGAGGCCGGACCACCGACGGGCGCTGCCAGCGTCCCGTCGCCGTTGTTCCACAGAAGCGAAGAGGACCAGACAAACGCGCCGTTCGCCGTCGCGATCACGTCGGGTCGCCCGTCGCCATTGAAATCGGCGACGACCATCGTTTCGGGGCTTCCGGGAAGCGACAGGGCATAGCTCATCGCCGGCGCGAAAGTGCCGTCCCCGTTGTTGAGGAAAACCGAGACGTCGCCGGAGTCGTGGGTCAGTACCACAAGGTCGACGTCCTGGTCACCGTCCATGTCCGCCGCGGCGACGGCGACCGGCTCAGCACCCACGCTGTAAGAGACTGGCGCCGCAAGCGCGCCGTTCCCAAGATTGAGCAGCACCACGACGGTGTAATTCCACGGGATAATGGCGGCCACGTCCCTGTGCGTATCCCCGTTCAGATCAGCGACGGCCAGCGCGCGCGGTACGTTGGCCAAGGGATAACTCGAAGGAGGTGATAGCGTGCCATCCGACTGGCCTCGCAGTATCGAGATCTGTCCCGGCCCGTCGCCGTTTCCAACCACGACGTCGCCGATCCCGTCGCCGTCCAGATCGTCGATGGCGATGGCCCGCGGACTGCCCGGCACTTCGTAGGGCACGGCGGCCTCAAAGCTCCCGTCGCCTCTGCCCCGCAGGATCGTGACGCCTTCCGGTCCCCAGGTCTGGGGGTACATGTCGCCACTGGTTACACCCAAGTCGGGGATGGAATCGCCGTCGAAATCAGCGATGACGACGCCTCGAACGTTCGCTCCCGCAACGTACGAGCCGGCGACGGTGAACACGCCGAAGCCATCGTTGAGCAAGATCGAGACTTGGCTATGCCCGTTGACCGGCGCGGGGACGCCGTGAGTCACCGCCATATCGTTGAACCCATCGCCGTTCAGATCGCCGATCGCGACGCCGGTCGGATGATCTCCGACGAAATAGTAAACCGGTGGCGCGAGAAGTTTGGTCGGGCACGGCGGCGAGTCGGGCGGACAACCGGGTCCGCAGCACACATCCGAACATCCCCAGGGATCTTCCGATGGGGCCCAGAAGAGGATCGCGATGGAGTTTCCCGACTCCGAGGTTACGGCCAAATCATCGAGGCCGTCGCCGTTCAGATCGCCGCTGGCCATAGACTTGCCGCTTGAACCGTCACCGGCCGGGTATTGCCAGTGCGGAGTGGCTCCTTCCCAGGGTCCCCACACGAGGCCTTGGTAGGTATCCGCCACGAACGGAACGCCGTTGCAAATGGCGGCGGCGCTGACCGCGGGACCGGGGTAGCCGATGTAGCTGTAGCCCGCGGCGGTGAACGTGCCCTGGCCAGCGCTCCAATCACCGTTATTTGAGAGCACGATGATGGCATTGCCGAGGGGAAAGTTCGAATACCCGACCAGCACGTCGGGATAGCCGTCGCCGTTCGTGTCCCCGGCGGCCAAACCGCCTCCGGGAAACGCACCGATCACGTATCCCTGAGCGAAAGTGCCGTCCCCCTGATTGAGAAGTACGGTGATGTCGCCACCCCTGACGACCAAGTCCGGGTCGCCATCCAGATCGAA
>DASXUA010000669.1:0-4265 GCA_036505095.1 Phycisphaerae bacterium | reverse complement strand
TGGTGTATGTCGTGCACGCCACGGCCGAGTTGGATCCGTCGGTCCCCAAGTCCGAGCGCGAGATCGTGGTCGTTCTCATTCGCGAGGACGAGGCCTGGCGGCTGATCAAGCCGCCCAAGCACATCCGTCAGGAGATCCTGGCGAATTCATCGGGAGCCACGTCGCAGCCCGGTGAACCCCGTCCCGGAACCGATGGCTCTGAGGATTGACGTAGTTGGTAAGTGAACCTGCGCTCATCATCGCTGACGAAAAGCACCGGGCGCCGCGCGGACGGCTGTTCTCGCCGCAGTTTCGGCGACTGCTCAAGTTCCTGTGGCCGCATCGCCGCAAGCTGATGTTGGGGGCGCTGGCCTCGGTGCTGCACGCGGCGCTCAATGCGGCCGGCCTCAGCGCGGTGCTGCCCATCTCGACGATTCTTCTGGAAGACGAGGGGCTGCGCGGCTGGATCGACCGCATGCTGGCCGAGAAGCGGCTCGATACGCACCTCGAAACTGTAGCGCACGCGCTGGCGGAGAACGCGACGTTGGTCGAAACGCGCGTGGTCATCCGCCGGCCGGGCACCAATTCGCCGCTCCGCGCCGCGGGCATCGCCGACCACGGCGAAATCGTCACGCTGGACGGGGAAAAGTTAGACGTGCAGCAATGGTTCGCGCGCGTGGCCACCGCGCCCGATGCAGCGCGGCTATCGCTGGGCGTCGTGCATCCGGGGCAAGCCGACGCCACGACGCACATCGTCCCGCTCCGGCCGGCGCCCTGGTACGCCGGTGCGGCAGCGCGGATCGAGCGGCTCCTGCCGATGGGCAACACGCGGCCCGACCGCATTCGCACGCTGGCGGGTGTGATGCTCGTGCTGATCGCGCTGAGCATCCTCAGCAACACGTTCCGTTTCCTCTCGGAATATCTGGTTTCGACTGCGATCCTGCGGGCGCTGATGGATCTGCGGCGGCACCTGTATGCCAAGGTCCTGCGGCTGCCGATGAGTTTCTTTACACGCCAGATCGGCGACCTGGTCTCGCGCTTCGTTCAGGACATCAACGACGTGCAGCGCGGGCTGATGGCGTTGTTCGGCAATCTGATCCGCGAGCCGCTGAAAGCCGTGGCCATCGTGATCTGGGCTTTGTGGCTCGATTGGCGCATCACGCTGGCCATGCTGCTGGCCGGCCCGATCGCCATGCTGATCTTCTGGCGCGTCGGCGAGAGCGTGCGCAAGGCCAACAAGAAGCTGCTGCGCGGCTACGGCCTGATGATCGGCGCCCTCTCGGCCACGCTGCAAACCGCCAATGTGGTCAAGGCCTACACCGCCGAAAATGCCGAGCGCCGCCGCTTCTTCAGAATCGACCGCAAGATGCTGGCCCAGCAGAAGAAGCTTGTGCGGCTGGACGCCTCGCTCAGCCCGGTCCTCGAAGTGCTCGCGACCGTCGCGGTGTGCGGGCTGATCATCTGGCTGGGCGGCCACGTGATCGGCGGCAGCCTGGATCGCTCGCGCTTCATCGCGCTGGTCATCACGCTGGCGATGATGTTCGACCCGCTCCGCAAGATCGCCGACGTGTACACCCGCGTGCAGCGCTCCGCCGCCGGCAGCGCTCGCCTGTTCGACATCTTCGATATCCCCGAGGAATCCGGCGGCACCGACAGCCACCTCGAGCTGCCGCCCCTGCGCGAACAGATCGAATTCCGCAACGTGAGCTTCGCCTATCCGCTGGCGGCCCCGCTGCCCGGTTCCTCCGGCAACGGCACGCCCCGTCCCGTAGCGTCGGGGCTCGTCCCCGGCGCACCGAACGATGTCGCGTCGGGATTCATCCCCGGCGCGCCCCGTGGCACGGGCGAGGCTACGTTGGCCAGCACCGCCGCTCCCAAATGGGCACTTGAGCGCGTCAACCTCACCATCCGCAAGGGCGAGACGGTCGCGGTCGTCGGCCCCAACGGCTCCGGCAAAACGACGCTCGTGGGCATGCTGCTGCGCTTCTACGATCCCGATCAAGGCGCGCTTCTCTTCGACGGCGTCGATATTCGGCGCGTCAACCTTCGCAGCCTGCGGCGCCAGTTCGCTCTGGTCACGCAGGAAGCGGTCATCTTCGCCGACTCGATCGCCGCCAACATTGCCTACGGCAAGCGCGGCGCGCGGCGCGCCGAAATCGAGGAGGCCGCGCGCCGCGCCTATGCGGCCGACTTCATCCGCCTGCTGCCCCAGGAATTCGCGACGGTGGTCGGCGAGCGCGGCTCGACGCTTTCCGGCGGCGAGCGCCAGCGCCTGGCCATCGCCCGCGCCATCCTGCGCGAAGCCCCCATCCTGATCTTCGATGAAGCCACCAGTCAGGTCGATTCCGAGAGCGAGCAGAAGATCCAGATCGCCCTCAAGGAGTTCGCGGCGCGCCGCACGACCTTCATCGTCGCCCACCGCCTGAGCACCATCAAGTTCGCCAACCGCATCATCGTCATGGACGCCGGCCGCATCGTCGATTCCGGCACGCATGAGGAACTGCTGACGCGCTGCCCGTTCTATCACGGCCTATGCGAAACCCAGTTGGTAGGCTGATCCGCGCCGGCATAGACGGGGCTGACCCGCGCCGGCATGGACGTTCAATAATTGATTTCTCCCTCGCCCCACCGGGGAGAGCGTTGGGGTGAGGGGACTACCCGGTCGTCACATAGTTTCTTGGCGCGAAATCTTCGCGCGCCGCGCAGCTTCTCACCGGTTCGATGGCATTCATTTTGCCCTGTGCCGCTGCTGACAAGCCGCAGCCGTCCTGAGAAAACCCCCCTCAGCGATTTTTTTGGCTCGGCGAGCGCTCGGCAATCTGCGGGCTCAACGCGGCGCAGAAGGAGATATAAGGGATGAGTTCGCACAATAGTCGGTTCCGTGCGCAGCGGCGCACGCTTGATGCGCCGTCGCGCCGCGCGTGGCTCAACCGCAAACGCTCGCAGCCAAGCCGGCTTACGCGGCGCCAGTGCGTTCGCCGTGGCAAGCTCGTGCGCAGGATCAACCGCACTGCGTCGCAACTCCCGGTGCGCGTGCCCGAGCGCTTGCAGGCGCTCATCGAGCCGGACGATGTTCTGCAGGAATCGTGGCTGCCGATCACCGAGCACCTGGACGAATTGGCATGGCTCTCTGAGCGTCGGCTGCGCGCCTGGCTGCGCAGCGTCGTCGATCACACCCGCCGCCACGTCATCCGCGACGCTTGGCGCGCGAAACGCGGCGGTTCATCCGCTCCCGGCGTACCCGGCGACACAACGACAGGTGTCTGCGACGCAGACGCCCACGCGCCGGCCGCAAGCGATGGCGCTGACGAGCCGGCCGCGCCGGCGTGCGACCTGCTGAAAGCACTCGTCTTAGCGGAGGACCTCAGCCGTCTCGAGCTCGCTCTGTCGCAACTGCCGCTCCGCGAGCAGGGCTTCATTCGCTTGCACTACCTTTTCTTCCAGCGGAGCATCCCCTGGCTGGCCGAAAGGACTGGCGTCAGCGAATCGACCGTCAAGAACTACACCCACAGCGGGCTGGTGCGCCTGCGCGACATGCTCGGCGCCGAATTGTCCGACCATCGCGGCAGGGTGTCGCGGCGCGTGCGCCGCTAAAAACTTCGCCTGCCAAGGCGGGTCATGCCCCGAGGGTGCGCCGGCCCTGCTCGCTGCTGCTCCAGCGCTAGCGGTCCGGCGGGCCGCGCAATTTTGTCCGCTCCGCATGATTTTTCAAAAAAAGTAAAATCGATCCGGCGCCGATGGGCACTATGATAATAGGGGGCACGCGATCCGGCGCGCGAAGCCCCGGGGAGAGAGGTCATGGCACACGCCACGCGATCAGCGGCCGCAGTCGTTGCGCTCCTCTTAGCAGTCGGCGATATACGGGCGGACGGACCGTGGGTTATCGAGCCCATCGCTATGGGCGGGGACCCTGTCCCTGGATTCCCGGGGGCGTTCTTTAGCCCCGGTGGCGTGGCGGGGCTAACCATCGACAACTCGGGGGCCGTGGCCTTCTTCGGTGTTTGGGGAGTTCCGCCTAATCCGCAAATCCACGGGCTGTTTTATGGAACCCCCGGCAACGTGCAGCCCGTGCTCGTGCAGGGTCAACCGGCGCCAGGCTTCCCGGGTCCGAACCAGTTGATCCAGTTATGGCCGGGACAGATTCCGTACGTGACGAGGTCGGGCATCCTATCGACCGCGCCGACCGTCGCTCCTCAGCCAATCGGAGTCCCGACGAATTACGTGGGCCCACCGGGCAGCTTAGCGCTCATCGCCTACCAGGGCGGTCCGCCACCTGGGCTGGCCTC
>DASXUA010000668.1:0-11639 GCA_036505095.1 Phycisphaerae bacterium | reverse complement strand
ACGATACGTCCGCAACTTTTGCATCCGTGACGGCGCCGTTAGCCAGCATGGCGTTCGTGACACCGCTTGAAGTGATCGAGAAAGTGGTTCCATTGAGGGTCAGCCCGGCGCCGGCGGAGTAGGCCGCCGCACTGGAGGGGGTCCATTCGCTGCCGTCCCACCGCAGGACCTGTCCGGTCAGCGGCGCGGCGTCGCTAACGGGCCTGCCGGTCAGCCCATCGGCCGAACCGGCGGTTTGCGCCGTGAGCGCATACGGCGTGGGCGTCAGCGCTTGGCGCGGAGAGAGCACCTGATGCGACTGCGCTGAGCCGGCGGGACGGACGGCCACTTCCACCCAACGCGCGTCGCCATTGAAGACCGCGCCGAAGTCCAGCGGTATCGTGAACAGCCCGTCAGCAACGTCGACGTTGTCGTAAAGAATGCTGCAAATCTGATGGCCACCGTCCTCCGCGTCCCACAGCACGAAACGGAAGTCGTAGGCCCCGCCCGCGGGCTGCCCGCTCGTGGTCAGCCGGCCCTGATATGTGAATGCCGTGCCCGCCGGAGTTTGCGCCGCCAGTCGACCGGCAGCAAACAGCACGACCGCTGCGAGAATCCAGGCACCAACAGCAACGCGGATCGAGCTCGCGCCGCCCGCCCGCGCTCTGTGGCGCAACGTTTGAGCCGGCGTCACGCGGCCGACGCCGCTGCGATCGGCCGGTCGAAGATGTCCGTTCAAGACGAGTCCCCTTGCTCCTAGATGCGAGCACGCCGCCGTCTCGCGCGCCCGTGTGTCGATGAGGATGTCAACGATCGGGCTGATGGTCTCGATCATGGGAATCTCCTTCGATCCGTCGAATCGCGCGCAAGCTTCGGGCGTTACTCGCGTATCCCGTATGCCGTCCGGCTGCGCGGTTGGGGGCCGCAGCCCACTACTGCCCAATGCCGAAGGACGGCCAGGTGTTAAACAACGAATCTGGGCCGGGCGCTCTGAAAAAATCGTGAAGAATGTGCACCACGCCACGGGCCGCATACGCCGGCGTGAGATCCGGCGCGGCGGATTTCCGCCTGCGCAGTGCGGGCGGGATTGTCGGACCGGCGCGGGCGGGCTAACATCCAATGACTTGCCGCTCGCAGAGGCAGCGCGCGAGCGCTAGGCAGCGCGGCGGACGGGTCGCACCCGTTCGCGGCGCACAGGTCAACTGAGCCGGCGGACGCGATCATGCCCGCATCGCGGGCGAGCGCCGGAGGAAGGGTATGGATAAAATCGCTCGCGACCCGTCCGCAGATCGAGAGGCCCGCGTCGGCCTGATTCTCCAGGACGTCGTCGCGCGCCGCAGCGCGGGCCACGACCTGCGCGATCACACCGTGGTCGCCGCGTATCCGGAGCTGATGCCCGAACTGGGCGAGCGCTTGCGCGAGTTGGCCGTCGTCGAGTCTGCGCGGCGCGCGGCCGAACTCACCAACACGTCGGCGAACGCCGCCACGCTCGAGGTTTTTCGCCCGGCGGCGGAGGCACTGCCGGCCACGGCGCTGCCGGGCTACGAAATCATCCGTGAGATTCATCGCGGCGGGCAGGGCGTGGTGTATCAGGCCATTCAAAAGGCCACCAAGCGCAAAGTGGCCGTCAAGGTCATGCATGAGGGGCCTTTCGCTGGGCCGCGCGACCGCGTGCGCTTCGAGCGCGAGGTGCAGATTCTGGCGACCCTCAATCACCCGAATGTGGTGGCGATCCATGACAGCGGCGTTACGCCCAGCGGCAGCTTCTACTTCGTGATGGACTATATCTCCGGGCAGCCGCTGGACGACTATCTGGCGAGCGGTGCGCGCCCGGTGGCCGAAATCCTGAGGCTCTTGGCCAAGATCTGTGACGCGGTGAACGCGGCGCATCTGCGCGGCGTGATTCACCGCGATCTGAAGCCGGGCAACATTCGGATCGATTCGGCCGGCGAGCCGCACATTCTGGACTTTGGCCTGGCCAAGGTGGTGATGGGGGGCGTGACCGAGGCCTCGCATCCGCAACTTATGTCGGTCACCGGCCAGTTCATCGGCTCGTTGCCGTGGGCCAGCCCGGAGCAGGCCCTGGGCACCCTGGAGAAGATCGACATCCGCACGGACGTCTATTCGCTGGGCGTGATCGCCTATCAGATGTTGACCGGCCGGTTCCCTTACGAGGTCGTGGGGAGCATGCGCGACGTGCTGGAACAGATCCTCAAGACCGAGCCGGCGCGGCCCAGCACCATTCGCAAGCAGATCAACGATGAGGTCGAGACGATCGTCCTCAAATGCCTGCAGAAGGACCGGGACCGCCGCTATCAAAGCGCCGGCGAGTTGGCCCGCGACATCCGGCACTACCTGGCTGGCGACCCGATCGAGGCCAAGCGCGACTCCTTCGTCTATTTCGTGCGCAAGCGGATGCGCCACTACCGCCCGCACATCGCGGTGGCGACAGCTTTTGTCCTCCTGCTGGCCGCAGGGGTGGTCCTGCTCGCGGCGTCGCGGCAGCGCGCGGCAGCGGACCGCGACAACGCGACGCGAATCCTGCAGTTCCTGCAAGGCATGTTCGCGGAGTTCGAGCCCGGCCGCGCCAAGAAGCCGGAGGTCGCGGTTTTGCCGCTGCTGGACCATGCGGCGCAGCGACTCGTCAAGGAATTGCCAGATCGCCCGGAGGTGCGAGCGCCGCTACATGAGACGATCGGCTCGCTCTACACCAAGATCGGCCGTTACCAGCAGGCCGAGGAACATCTCCGCACGGCGCTGGACATGCGCCGACGAATCCTGCGTCCGCCGCATCCCGATTTGGCCCGGAACCTGTATGAGCTGGCCGCGGCATATTGGTGGGACGGCTATTATGCCCGAGCTGAGCCGCTTTGTCGTGAGTCGCTGCAGATGGAGCGAGAACTCTACCGCTCAAACCATCGCGAAGTGGCCCTTGCACTCACGTACCTGGCGGCGTGCCGCCTGCGCCTGGGCGACGTAGCAGAGGCCGAAGAACGGCATACCGAGGCGCTCAAGATGCGTCGCGAGCTGTTTGGCGAGGACGACCTGGACGTCGCGGCCAGTCGCAACAACATCGCGCGGTGCTACCTCGAGAAGGGCGACTATGCCCGAGCCGAACCGTTGTTCATGGACGTGCTGGCGACGATCCGCAGGCTGAAGCCTGACAGCGACCCGGATGTGGCCAGCGGTCTGGACAATGTGGGCAGTTGCCTGATGGAACAAGGGAAGTACGCCGAGGCCGGGCGGCTGTTTGAAGAGGCGCTCGAGATGCGACGAGGTTTTCTGGGCGAAGACCACCCCGCGTTGGCACAGAGTCTATACCGGCTGGCAGCGCTGGGATTCGCGCAGGGCGACGCGGTGCGGGCTGAAGCGCGCTGCAGCGAGGCCCTGGCGCTGCAGCGACCGCGCTTGCGGGAGCGGCATCCGGAGATCGCGGATTCGCTCTGCCTGCTCGGCAGGATCCGCCTGGTGGCCGGCTCCGCCGCGGAGGCCGAGCATGACCTGCGCGACGCGTTGGCGATCCGGCGGGAGGCTATCCCGAACCACTGGCGCACGGCCGAAGCTGAGAGTGTTCTGGGCGAGTGCCTGATAAAGCAAGGACGCTTTGACGAGGCCGAGCCGCTGCTGTTGCGCAGTTATCCGATCATCCGCGAGCGGCGTGGAGCCGCAAGCCCTGATACGCGCGCGGCCGTTCAGCGCCTGGTCGAATGCTACGACGGCTCGGGCAAATCGGGTGGCGATGAGTATCGCGCGCTGCTAAAAGCCGGCGGTTAGCCCATCGTGGGCGTCACGGAGCGACGTTGCCGACGAATCAGGACGCCTCCCGCTGTCAGCAGCACGAGCGTCAGAATGATCAGGCCCCATTCGCTCAGCGTCGGAATCGCCTGGCAGACCGGACCGCCCACGGTCGGCGGCGTGGTTATGAATTGAATGGCATAGTTGCCGACCGCGCCGGCACCGGTCCAGCCAGAGAGCGGCTGGGCGCCGCCCGGGCCGTCCGGCCCGGAGATCTCGGTGAAGGAGACCTGGTTGAAGATCGCGCCACCAGCGCTGAGGGGGTCGTTGTTGAAGCCGCTGATGGCCAGATAGTAACAGCCCGGCGTGGTCAGCATGATCCCGGTTCCATCGTTGGATGACGCGAGCAGTTGGGACTGGAAGTCGTTCGTCGCGACGTCGTCGTTGCCGAGCAGACCCAGGCCGATTGCACTAAACAGCCACAACTGTGTGTCGAAGTCCGCCGACCCGCCTCCGGCGGAATCGGTGTGCGCCTGGAACAGCGTCGGCTCCGTGATGCGAATCAGGTACACGTCTTCGAAATCCGCCACGACGCCCGTGCTCAACGACCCGCTGATCCTGTTGACCTGAAGAAGCGTCACGGGCTGCGCGGTGATGATCGAGGAACCGGCATCGCCTCCTCCGTTAATGGTCTCGTCCCAGTTGGGACCTGCGATCGCGCGCGATGCGCATGCGAGAACCAGGACGATCGGCGCCACGGTGCCCAGACGGTAAGTGCTCATGTTTCGCTCCTCCGGAGATGCTGGCCTGCTGGAGAAATCTGCCGCAGCGCTGCGTCGCCACGCGGTCCATTTACATGTGCAGCATATCAGATCCGCCCCGTGCGTTGCAAGCCCGCCGGTGCGCCGGCAGGGCGTAGGGCGTGCCCATATTTGCGGGCAACCGCCACCACTGAACCGCCAAGACGCTAAGTCGTAGATCCGCCGTGGCGGGGTCGCCAAGGGCATGGGAGGAACAGTCCCGGCGCGCTGGGAGTCCGCGAAGCGGACCTAATCATCTTGGCGACCTTGGCGTCTTGGCGGCAGAAACGAGTTTTGAGGGACTTGGCAGAGGTCCGGGATCGGTTGGCGAGCTGCTGAGCCGCTCCTTAATCCAGTTGATGACGCCTCCGGCCAAAACCAACTCGATCTGGCGCCTGGACAGGTCATGGTGTACGGTGAATTCCCGCTTGCGCGTGATGCTGCGCACTCTGAGCTCCCGGCCGGATGCCAGGGCACGGTGCAGGCCTTCGAGTCGCAGGACGTCTCCGCGCTCGACGTGGTCGGATTCGCCCGCCTCTGCAAATACGAGCGGCAGGACACCGCAATTCATCAGGTTCTGCCAGTGGATGCGCGCGAAACCCTTGGCCAGGACGGCGCGCAATCCCAGATAGCGCGGGGCCAGCGCCGCATGCTCGCGGCTGGAGCCCTGACCGTAATTGCGACCGCCGACGATGAAGTGTCCGCCCGCGTCGCGCGACTGCGCCGCACGTTGGGCGTAAGTCGGGTCGACCATGTCGAAACAGAACTCGCTGATCTTGATAATGTTGCTGCGGTAGGGCAGCACGCGCGCGCCCGCCGGCAGAATCTCATCGGTGGAGATATCGTCATCCACCTTCAGCAGCACCGGCAGTTCGAGTTCGTCCGGAAGCGGCTCGAACTCGGGTAGATCGGCGATGTTGATCCCTTTGCGGAGTTCGACTTTCGCGGCCGCATCGGCCGCAAGCGGCGGCACGAGCATCTCGGTATTCAGCACCGGTCGATCCGGCTCGCGGATGCGCGGATAGGGGATCCCCAGCGTCCGCGGATCGGTGATCACGCCAGTGAGCGCCGAGGCTGCCGCAGTCTCGGGACTCACGAGGCACACCCGATCCTCGCGGGTCCCCGAGCGGCCGGGGAAATTGCGCGGCACGGTGCGCAGGCTGATGGTCTTGGTGGCCGGCGCCTGGCCCATGCCGATGCAACCGTTGCAGCCAGCCTGATGCACGCGTGCTCCGGCATGCAGGAGCGCTTCCAGATAGCCATCGCGCACCAGGTTTTCAAGAATCTGCCGCGAAGTCGGGGCGACATCAAACGAGACGCGCTCGTGCACCTGCCGGCCTTTGACGATCTGAGCAGCGACGGCGAAGTCGCGATAGCCGGGATTGGCCGAGGAGCCGACATACGTCTGATAGACATCCTGGCCAGCCACCTCGCGCACCGGACGAACCTTGCCCGGGCTGGAGGGCATCGCGATCAACGGCTCCAGCTTCGAGAGATCGATCTCGTCGTGCAGGTCATAGTCGGCGCCCTTGTCCGGCAGAAGCTCAACCCAATCGCCCCCGCGGCCCTGAGACTCAAGGAAACGGCGCACCTCTTCATCGGATGGAAACACGGTCGTGGTGGCGCCGAGTTCAGCGCCCATGTTGGCGATGACGTGCCGATCCATGGCCGAAAGGGTTTTCAGTCCGGGGCCGTAATACTCGATAATCCGGCCTAGTCCGCCGGTCACATTGTGCCGTCGCAGCATTTCGAGAATGATGTCCTTGGCGCTCACCCAGTCGGGCAGTTCGCCGACCAACTTGACGCCCCAGATGCGCGGCATCTTGAGATAGAATGGCTCGCCGGCCATTGCCAGCGCCACCTCAAGACCGCCCGCGCCGATCGCCAGCATGCCAATCGCGCCGGCCGCGCAGGTGTGGCTGTCCGAGCCGAGCAGTGTTTTTCCGGGAATGCCGAAGCGCTCCTGGTGCACCGGGTGGCTGACCCCATTGCCAGCCCGGCTGTACCAAAGGCCGAAGCGCTGGCATGCGCTCCGCAGAAAAAGATGGTCCTCCGGGTTCTTAAAATCTTCCTGCAGCAGGTTGTGATCGATGTATTGCACGGACAGCTCAGTCCGCACACGATCCAGGTCCATCGCCTCCAGTTCGAGCATCACCATCGTGCCGGTCGCATCTTGGGTGAGGGTTTGATCGATGCGGATACCGATCTCGCGTCCCGGAACCGGTTCGCCTTCGACGAGATGCGACTGAATGAGCTTCGCCGCGACAGTAGCCGGCATAGCAACACCTCCTCAAAACAATAGTGGCCTTAAACCGCGGCGGCGACCGCGACTTCAAAGCCTGCTATCTCCGGTCAGGATGGCTTCCGCCCGGTTTTAGTTATGATGGCGCGGTTCGCGCAAGCGGCCGCGCGCGGGCCAAGCGGCCATGGCGGCTGCCGGAAAGTTGAGTCAGGAGACTTCCGCGTTGGAGAACGCCGCTCAGCACGCGCCGCAGAACTCACGCGCCGCGTTCAGCGTCACGACGGGGCTGCGCTACCTGGTCACACTGGCGGCGGTCGCCGCGTTGTACTTCGTGGCGGCGAAATTCGGCCTTTCGCTGGCGGCGGTTGCGCCCCAGGTCTCGCCAGTCTGGCCACCTACGGGAATCGCGCTCGCCGCGCTGCTGATTTTTGGATACCGCGTCTGGCCGGGGATCACGCTCGCGGCGCTGTGCGTCAATGCGCAGGCACAGGAGCCGCTCGCCACCGCAGCGGGCATTGCGGTCGGCAACACGCTGGAGGCGCTGACCGGCGCGTTCGTGCTGCAGCGCGTGGTCGGATTTCGACCTTCGATGGAGCGCCTGCGCGATGTCATCGGGCTGGCGCTGGGCAGCGCGGTCGTCAGCACCACCGTCAGCGCGACGATTGGCGTCAGCAGCCTGTGTCTGGGCCAAGTGAACCACTGGGATCGGTTTCGACAGCTCTGGCTCACCTGGTGGCTCGGTGATGCGATGGGTGCGCTGGTGATTGCTCCGATGCTGTTGACGTGGCGCGCCCGATTCCCGCGAATTATTGCTCGTGGCCGGGCGGCGGAAACCGTCGTCGCCTTCGGGCTGTTGTTGGTCGCGGCCCGTTTTATCTTCGGCGGTCCACTGGGCGAAACGTTGCAGTTGAAATTCCTGTGTTTTCCGTTCTTTATCTGGATGGCGCTGCGCCTGGGGCAACCGGTGACGGCCGCGGCCACCGTGGTGGTTTCCGCACTGGCCGTGTGGGGCGCGCGGCAGCATGCCGGCAACATCCCCATCGACGTGCTCAATCACCAGCTCATTCTGCTGCAGACGTTCATGGGCGTGCTCTCCGTCGGATCGCTGGCCCTGGGCGCCGTTCTGATGGAACGACAGCGTGCTGAAGAAGCGCTGCGGCAATATCGCCAGCACCTCGAGCAACTGGTCGCCGAGCGCACCGACGCGCTGAACCACTCGCAGGAGCAATTGCGGCGTGCGGAACGGCTGGCCTCCATCGGAACCCTGGTGACCGGAATCGCGCACGAGATCAACAACCCGCTCAACTCGATCCTGTTGACGGCGCAATATGCGCTGCTGGCTGGAAGCGAGCTGGATTCGGCCGGCGCGTTGAAGACGATCACGCAAGAGGCGCAGCGCGGAGGTCGCATCGTCAAGAGCATGCTGAAGTTCGCGGGCGCCGAGCCGACTCCCAAAGCGCCCACTGATCTCAATGAGGTCGTCCGGCACGCTGGTGAATTGGTTGGGTCTTATCGGCGCGCGGGTCGGCTGCACATCGAATTCGACCTGGCGGCCGACGTGCCACCGGTGATCGTGAACGCGACCGAGATTGAGCAGGTGCTGGTGAATCTGATCAAGAACGCGGCCGAATCGACGGAGGCTGCGGTCCGGGTCGTGGTGCGCACGCGGCTGGCCGAAGGATTCGCGCAAATCTTGGTCTCGGACAACGGCCCAGGGATTCCGCGAGAAATCCTGCCGCAGATTTTTGACCCGTTCTTTACAACCAAGCGACGCCTGGGCGGAACCGGGCTGGGCCTTAGCATCTGCCACGGGATCATCTCCGATCATGGGGGCACGCTCACCGTCGCCAACAACCCTGAAGGCGGGACCGTTTTCGATGTCCGGCTTCCACTGGCAGATTCGGACAGCCACTCGCCGACAAAATCGGTTCAGTAACTGGCTCCAAAACCCCAGTTCGGAAAATAGCTGGCTTATCAACGGCCGGTTGGCGTATACTCGTTGTTGGCGCTCGGGGAGTTGAAGCCCATCTTTGCGCCGTAGGTTTCGGAACCCAGGCGATGGCCCGCATCTTGATCGTGGACGATGATCCGGTCTGCACCCAGTTGCTGGGCGCATTTCTGACGCGCGATGGTCACGACGTGCGCTGCGCTGTGTCAGGCCGCGAAGCGGTCGAAGTTGGTTCCGGTTTTCAGGCCGACCTGCTGGTGGCCGATTGGCTGCTCGATGATCGTGACGGCATCGCCGTGGTCGAAGAACTGCACGCGGCGAATCCGCAGATGCGCACGATCTTCATCACGGCCACGATGGGCGCCGTTCTCCGCGGGCTGGCCAAGGGTCTGCCCGTGCTGGCGGTGCTTGAAAAACCGCTCGATATCGAGGAACTCGTCGCCAAGATTCGCGAGGCCCTGACTGGTTTGCCCGCCGCGCAACCCAACCCGGCTTGTTGATGCGCGCGGCAAGGGGTTGAAGTGGGTGCGCGGCTACGACGGCGGCACGACCGGGAATCCGGCCGACTTCCAGCCGCCCACGCCGCCGTCGAGGATCTTCGCGTTGCTGTAGCCGCGTCCCTGATATTCCGCTGCCCGCCGGGCAGCCGTGGCGTCGCGCGGTCAGGCGCAATAGAAAACCATCTCGCGGTTTTTGGAAATCGAGGGAAGCTGCGCCTGCAGCGCGTTCAGCGAGATGGCCCCCTCCAGTCGATTCTGGCGGCACTTTTCGTCATCGTCGTAGGCGCACACCAGCAAGGCGTCGCCAGCCTGCACCTTGCGCCGCGCCTCGCTGGGTTGAATGCGTGCGGGTTCTGCCATGGGTGACCTCCCTTCGGACTAAACTCCGGCAATCGGCGCGCCGCACCGGGCGGTGCTCATTTCCGGGTTGGGGGCTTCAGTTCAATATCCAGCACGTGCAGCTCGCCAGTGCCGATATTCTCAACGGCATGCGACTCCGTGGCATGCCACATGACCTGACCGGCCTTGATTTCCGCGTCGTTGGAACGGCCGTCCGGCGAGGTGAACCGGGCCTTGCCGCCGGCCAGCGCGTACACGAGGTGATCGGGGTGCGCGTGCATGGGTAGCTTGCCGCCGGCAGTGAGGTGTACGTCCAGCACGCGCACGCGCTCGTTATCCAGCGGCACCTTGTAGGCCTCCGGCGTCAGTTTGACCGGATCAGGCCCGGTACGGTCGGCGGGCTGAGTGGCAGCCCGCTCGGGAGCGTCCTTCAACTCGATCACCGCGCCGGTTACTTCGTGGCCGCTGGTGTTCTGGGCGGCGTGCGACTCGGCCTTGACCCACAGCATGTCGCCGGGCTTGCCGGTCATCTTCTTCGTGCTGCCGTCCAGGTAACTGAGCGTCAACTCTTCACCACTCGCGATGTATACCAGGTGGTCGGGATGCGCGTGCATCGCGACCTTGGCGCCGGGCTGGAAATGGACGTCGAGCACGCGCACGTGCTCGTTCTCAAAAACCAGTTTGTAGATGTCGGGGCCGACTTGCAGCGGGTCTTGGGCAAAGGCCGACGCGAGATTGGCTGCCAGCATGGCCGCTATGAACGCTGACGATCGCTGAAACATGACTCCATTCCTCGTACTCTAGCGCCGAGCAATTGCACGGGCAAGCGAAAGGCCGCTTGCCCATGCCAACCCTACTCTACCAGAGCGCGCTCCACCAGCTCCTGCTGTTCGAGCTTGTGACTGCTGTGCGAGCCGGTGGCTGGGCTGGCGGCCGAGCGCCGGTAGATGCCGCTGAACGGAAACCGCTCCCGAATGCGCTCGCCGAAACGCACCCGCAGGTACCGCCAGGCCCCCATGTTTTCGGGCTCTTCCTGCACCCAGTAAATGGACGTGCCCTCACGATATTCGCCCAGGACGGTTGCCAGCGCCTCTTCCGCCAGCGGATAAAGCTGCTCGATCCGCACGATGGCGATATCGTGCCGCTGCAATTCCTCACGGCGCTGCATGAGATCGTAGAAGATTTTGCCGCTGCACATCAGCACGCGCTGCAGCCGTTCGGGCGGCACGGTGGCGTCCGGAATGATCCGCTGAAAACGCCCGCTGGCCAGCTCTTCCAGAGTCGAGGTCGCGCGTGGATGTCGCAGCAAGCTCTTGGGCGACATCACTACCAGCGGCTTGCGCCAGCGGCGCAGCACCTGCCGGCGCAACACGTGGAAATACTGCGCCGGCGTGCTGGGGCACACCACCTGAATGTTGTCCTCGGCCGCAATCGTCAGGAAGCGCTCCAAACGGGCGCTGGAGTGCTCCGGCCCCTGGCCTTCGAAGCCGTGCGGCAAGAGCAGCACCAGGCCGCTCAGCCGATACCATTTGCGCTCGGCACTGGCGATGAACTGATCCACGATCACCTGCGCGGCATTGATGAAATCTCCGAACTGCGCCTCCCACAGGACGAGTCCGTCGGGACAATCGAGGCTGTAGCCATATTCAAAACCAAGGACGCCGGCTTCGGAGAGCGGGCTGTTGATGATCTCGACCGGCGCCTGGTCGGGCGCCAGATGCGCGAGCGGCACGTAGGTGTGACCGTTAACGTAATCATGCAGCACGGCATGCCGTTGGCTGAACGTGCCGCGTTCGCTGTCCTGACCGGTGAGGCGCACGCGGACGCCTTCGGTGAGCAATGTGGCGAACGCCAGCGCTTCGGCCGCCGACCAGTCGATCCGCCGCGGCGGATGGCCCTGCGACATGTCGATCCGCGCTTGCATCGGCCGCTTCAAGCGCGGGTGCGGGTGGAAACTCTCGGGAAACCGGGTCTGCGCTGCGAGCAGGGCGGCAAGCCGCTCCTGCGGAACACCCGTGTCCAACTCGGGCACTTCGATATCGGCTCCGCCGCTATAACCATGCCAGACGCCGTGCAGCATTTCAGGTTGCCGGACG
>DASXUA010000667.1:0-3378 GCA_036505095.1 Phycisphaerae bacterium | reverse complement strand
CCCCGCGGCTCGGCGGGAGCCTCGCCCTCCCGTGCAAACATGAGTCACGCCCGACTAGTCTGGCTATACTGGCGGAAGGGGCAAGCCGGGGAGGACTGACATGCTCAAGGAGACCTATCCGCTCTATCTGGCCAATCGGCCCCATAGCCCGAACGCGGCTCTGGCAGTGACCCATAAATACACCGGCGCGGTCGCGACCCGCGTGGCGTTGGCCGATGAACGCACGATCGACGCGGCCATCGGCCGGGCGGTCGCGGCCTTCGAGCCGACGCGCCGGATGCGGGGCTTCCAGCGCCAAGCGGTCCTGAACCACGTCGTCCGGCGAGTAGGGGAACGGCACGACGAATTAGCCCGAGTCTTGGCGGTTGAGGCGGGCAAGCCCATCCGCGACGCGCGTGGCGAGGTCACGCGACTGGTCGATACTTTCCGCGTCGCGGCCGAGGAGTCGGTGCGGGTCGAGGGTGAGTATCTGGCACTGGACATCTCGCCGCGTGCGGCCGAATACGAGGGCCTGTGGCGGCGCTTCCCGCTCGGGCCGTGCAGCTTCATCACGCCCTGGAACTTTCCGCTCAACCTCGTGGCGCACAAGATCGCGCCGGCGATTGCGGTGGGCAATCCGTGGGTTCTCAAGCCGGCCTCGCGCACGCCGGTGGGGGCGCTCTTGCTCGGAGAGATTCTGGCCGAAACGGATTTGCCGGAAGGGGCGTTCTCTATCTTGCCGTGCAGCCGCGAAGGCGCTGACCTGTTTGCGACGGATGAACGGCTGAAGCTCTTGAGCTTCACCGGCTCGCCCGAAGTGGGCTGGGCGCTGAAGGCCAAGGCCGGCCGAAAGCGCGTCGTGCTGGAATTGGGTGGCAATGCCGCGTGCATCGTCGACGCGGGTGTCGAGCCCGATCTGGAGCGCATCGTCGAGCGGCTCGTTTTCGGCGCCTTCTATCAATCGGGCCAAAGCTGCATCAGCGTGCAGCGCATCATCGCGCACGCCAGCGTCTACGAGGATCTGAAACGCAAGCTGGTCGCGCGCAGCACGCAGCTCAAATCCGGCGACCCACTCGTGGAAGATACCTTCCTGGGACCGCTGATCAGCGAGAGCGACGCGAAGCGGATCGAGCAGTGGGTCAGCGAGGCCGTGTCGGCCGGGGCGCGCGTGCTTTGCGGTGGGCGGCGCAAGGGTTCGTTCTACGAGGCCACGCTGCTGGAAAACGTGCCGACCACTCAGCGCATCTATTGCGACGAGGCCTTCGGTCCGATCGCGCTGCTGGAGCCGTTTGACGATTTCACCGACGCCTGCCGGCGCGTCAACGACAGCATCTATGGCCTGCAGGCCGGCGTGTTTACCAACAACCTGCAGCATGTGCAGCACGCCTATGAAGTGCTGGACGTGGGCGCGGTGGTGATCAACGACGCGCCGAGCCTGCGGGTGGACAACATGCCCTACGGCGGCGTAAAGGAGAGCGGTCTGCACCGCGAAGGCGTGCGCTTCGCCATGCAGGAAATGACCGAGATCAAACTGCTCGTCTGGCGCCGCGCGTAGATATCCAGGCGTCCAGAGACCACGCGCCGCCGCCGACGATCAACAGGAACAACGAGCCGGTGAGCATGGCCACGTCGGTGCGCGCTTCATGCGCCATCGACCAGAAGCCGCTCTTGATCAGGATGGGAATCTTCGTGCTGCCGATGGCGACCAGCATGTCGATGATCAGCGGGATAGAGGCTACGCGCGTCAGCAGGCCGATGAGAATCAGCACCCCGCCGACGATCTCGACCACGCCGACAAACGGTGCGGTGAATCCCGGCACCGGGATGCCGATCTTGATGAAGCGGCCTACGCCCAATTGCTCGGGATAGATGAACTTCTGGATGCCCTCGGAAAGGAAGATGGCGCCCACCGCGATCCGGATCAGCATGACGGCTGCCGGCGCGCGCGTCGCAATCAGCCTGCTAAGCAACATAAGGGGTCCTCTTGGCGGCGCTAGCGATCGCCGGGACGCGCATCGCGGTGTCTGCTGGGTGGCATGGGCAAGCGGCCTTTTGCTTGCCCGTGCGAACGCAGCGTGCCACCCAATGGGATGCACCCATACGCGCGTGTGCAGGCCAGAGGCCCGCACCACAATGACCGCGCAGGCTGGAGGCCTGCACCACAATGGCGACCCTCTCAGGCGCGCGGCGTGAACTGCGACAGCTCGAAGATCCCCAGCGCGCGTTCGATCTTCTCAACTTCGGCCACCATCTTCTCGAATCCCTCCTCGCCGAAAAGCGCATGCTCCTTCTTCTCGAAGTCTTCACCGAGGGCGTCGTATTCGCTGGCCGTGATGATGCGCCGCAGCGCGGGGAACAGCACCGTGTCTTCGCGCGCCTCGTGCGGCCGATACATGCGCACGAAAGCCCGCAACGACGCGCTCAGCTTCGGCCGCTCATCGGCGTCTTTGAGCGCCGCGGCCGTGGCGCGCTGGCGGATTTGGTCCGTGACTCCCCGCCCGGCCTGATGCTGGGCGCGCAGCACCTGCACCAGATCGGTCAGCAGTTTCGCCTTCTCGAAGCGCGGGAATAGATAGTCCTCTTCGAGCTTTTCGTGATAATCCTCGACGAAGCGCCGGATGATGCCGGCCGCATCCGCCAGCGGCTCGGGCGGCAGCTCGCCCTTGCCGTCGATGCGCCGCACGTACTCGTCGAAGACCAGCAGCACGCGGTTGAGCAATCCGTGCTCACGCATCAGGTCCTCGGCCGGCGAGACTTCCTCTTCGTGCTGCTCCTTGCCCTCGGCCGGACTTTTGCCTTCCGGCTGATCCGCGCGCGCTCCCGAAAGAATCATTCCACCGCCGGCCGCCGCGGCCGCTCCCAAAAAGACCCGTCGCGTCGTGACGTCTTCAGATGGCATAGGTGTCCTCCCGATCGCATTGTCCGCGCTCGGGGTTCAAATGTCACAGCGGCCGTAGAGCGAAATTGTCTCAGGAGCGGGCATATTATTGAGAAGTCAGTGCCACGGCCGGTGCGGATCAGCCCGGTGCGGCGCGCATATACATGTGTGTGTGGGAGAGAACCATGCCAAAGCCAATCGTGATGGTCGGTATTATTCTCATCGTGCTGGGCGTGATCGCGCTGGCCTATCAGGGCATCAGCTACACGACCCGGGAAACGGTCGTCAAAGTGCCCGGGGTGCAGATAGAGGCCGAAAAGACGAAGACCGTTCCGCTGTCGCCGGTATTGGGCGGGCTTGCGTTGGCGGGCGGGATCGTGTTACTAATCGTCGGCAGTCGCGGCCGCGTGTCGCCGTAGGGTGGCATGCGCAATCGGCATTTGCGTTTGCCCGTGCGCGCCTCGTGGGTGGCATGGGCAAGTGGTCGCATGCGTGCCCGTGCGCGAGGAGCGTGTTGTCAG
>DASXUA010000666.1:0-9604 GCA_036505095.1 Phycisphaerae bacterium | reverse complement strand
AGGCTGCCTGGATGAGGCGAGTTGCGCCACGGCCTGCGGGTGCCTGGATTCCGATGGCCACGCGCCTTCCACGTTGTGCGACGAGCAATCAAACGTCGCGCGCGAGAATGGGATCCAACACCCCGGCGCGCTGGTGGACGGAGCCGTTACCATTGCCGGCAAGGTTACGGCCGGCGGTACGATTGTCCTGTACGGCGACATTGCCGAGCACGGAAGCATTCGGATCGGCAGCTTGGAGGGCGGCTCCATCCAACCACAGAGCACCTTTGGCATCCGCTCCGGCGGCAGCATTACCGTCTCGCGCGGCCTTACCTACGGGTCCATCGTGATCCCGGGCGATATGGGCGGCACGATCACCGTGGGTTCGCTCGGTCCGCCGCCCTCCGGGCAGTCAGCGAGCATCACGGTCGGCGGAAAGCTGACCGGTGCCCTCAGTGTCAACGGCGTGATGAAGGACGCCCTCATCGACCTGAACACCGTGCTACAAGATCCGCTCGCGACCACCACCGGTCAGGTCAACATCGGCACCTCCAGCACAAGCTGGACGGGTGGTCAACGGCGTCATCGAGATCGGGCACCTGAACGCCGTCTGGGGCACGGGCGGGCTGGCAAAGTTCCGGGGTTGCGCCAACGGCAGTTCGCAACCCGTCATCCAGAGCGTCTGCCCGCCTGACCCGAACCACGTTGTGGCCAATTTCTGCACAGGAGTCACCCCGAGCTTCGCGTGCCCGTAGCGCGCCGGCCAATACGTCGGTAAAAACCAAGATGCCGCCTGCGCTCGGTCGAGCGCGGGCGGCATTTCAATCTTCGAGTCGACTTGACTGCACGCGCCGACCACCAGGGGCGACGCTACGGGCCTCTACGCGCGGTAGCGCAGCAGCCGTTTTCCGCCGTCGTCGGCGAAGAGGCGCTTGGCCTGCGCCACGAGGTAGAACGAGCCGGTGATGCAGATCAGATCGTCGCGCGAGACGGCGCGATCGGCGATGGCCAGCGCGTCGGCCAGTGTCTCGGCCACCTGCACCATTTTTCCGGTACGCTCAGCGTAGGCCATGGCCAGTTCGGCCGGGTCCATCGAACGCGGCGAGCCGGTGCCGGTGAAGATGATCTTGTCGGCGCCAAGCTGTACGTGCTGCAGCATGCCGACGACATCCTTGTCTTTCTGGCAGCCGAAGATCACTACCATCGAGTCGTAGGAGATACTCTGCCCGATAGCCCGCATCAGGGCCTCGACGCTGGCGGCGTTGTGCGCGCCGTCGGCGATGATGCGCGGATTCTCGTACAGCATCTCCATCCGGCCGATGAGCCGGGTGTTCGCCAGTCCGTCGGTGGCTTTGACGTCATCAATGATCACGCCGCGCGCCTTGAGGGCATCGAGCGCGGCCAACGCCACGCCGCAGTTAATCGCCTGGTGCTCGCCCAGCAGCGGCACGTGCAGGTGCTCGAAGCGGCTGGTCGGCGTCGTCAAGCAGACGCGATTGTGCGGGCCGAAGGTTCGCGAGGACTCGAAGCGAATGCTGAACTCGACGTCCTCGCCCAGGAACGTCAGCGGCGCGTTGTTCTTCTCGGCGATCCGGCGCAGGACCGCCTTGACCTCCGGCTGCTGCGGGGCGCTGATCACGGGCACGCCCGGCTTGATGATGCCGGCTTTCTCTTCGGCGATCGCCGCCAGGCCCTTGCCCAGCACGCTCATGTGGTCGAAGCTGATGTTGGTGATCGCGCAGACCTCGGGCTTGATCACGTTGGTGGAATCCAGCCGCCCACCCAACCCGACCTCGATGACTGCCAGCTCGCACTTCTCGCGGGCGAAATGCAGGAAGGCCGCGGCCGTCAGCACCTCGAAGTAGGTCAGGTCGCCCACCTTGCTCTTGGCAGCCGCACGGGCTACTTCTCCCACACAACGGGCGAAGGCCGCCTCTGAAATCAGGGTGTTATTGATGGCGATCCGCTCGCGGACAGACAACACGTGCGGTGAGGTGTACAGACCGGTCTTGTAGCCGGCCCCCTCCAGCATGCGGGCGATCATCGTGGCCGTGCTGCCCTTGCCCTTCGTGCCGGCCACGTGCACCATACGCACCAGACGTTGCGGATTGCCCAATGCGGTCAGCAGGCGGTTCATCCGCGCCAGGTTGAAATTGGCGGAGTTATAGGTCAGCCGCGTTGAGCGCTCGAAATCGGTGACGGAGCTGAGGTAGGTGAGCGCCCGCTTAAAGGTCCGGACGGGTGAGCTGCCATTGCTCGCGGAGGTCGTCCGCGGCTTTGTGATTCGACTGCGCTTGGCCTTAACTGCGATAGTCCGTGCCATAGGGGCGACATTGTACATCGACTTCACAAACTCGTCAATGACGGAATTGGATCTGAGTCTGGAATTTCGCTGTAACCTATTATCCTAAAGCGTGTTATGGCGCACCACGCGGCGCCGTTCGCGCGCGGCCCGACGGCCGGAACCTTACTTCTACGTATCAGGACCCATCGAGGTTCCGTCTTAGATGGTGCTCTCCTGGCGCCCGGATTTGATCCAATTTGTCTACACTTTACAAATTAAGTATCAGGATTGGCTCGACTGAACTGCCTGTCGCTGTCGGAGACGACTGGCTTGAGATCAACACTGTCTTGAACAACGTCCGGCCGCGCGGCACCGTGCCAGTAGTGGCAGATGAGAACGTCGCCCGACTCGGATACGCCGAGCAAGTCAAGCTGGCCATGGAGCAGAGCGGGTACGCCGCCGAAGTCACGGTTCTGTCCGCCGGGGAGGGCTCAAAGGCATATTCGACAGTCGAGCGGCTCCATGCAGATTGGGCTGAGCGGCGCGTCCCTCGGGATGGCGTCGTTTTCGCTGTCGGTGGAGGCGTCGTCAGCGACGTGGCTGGCTTCGCGGCCGCGACCTGGCTGCGGGGCATTCGCTGGATCTGCTGCCCCACTACCGTAGAGGCCATGGTTGACGCTTGCATCGGCGGCAAGACTGGTATCAATCTTCCGTGCGGCAAAAATCTAGTCGGGGCGTTTCACCAGCCGAGTGCCGTCCTGGTCAATGTGGACACGCTCCGAACGCTGCCACGGCGCGATCTGGTGGCCGGCATGGCCGAATCAATCAAGCATGCGGCCGTCCACGATGCGGGGTTGTTTGAGTGGCACACTGCGCAGCGCTCAGCCATCCTGCAGAGCAACCCCGAGGTTCTGGCGGAACTGGTCGTCCGCAACATCCGTGTCAAGGCGGAAGTGATCGGGCCGGATGAGCGCGACCTGACCGGCCGCCGAATCATCCTGAATTTCGGGCATACGGTCGGACATGCCATCGAGTCAGCGGTAGACTACCGGCTGCGGCACGGAGAGTGCGTCGCGTTGGGCATGGTCGCGGCCGCCGATCTCTCGCGCCAGTTGGCAGGCTTGTCGGCCGGCGAAGCGGACCGACTCGTGCGCTTGCTGGCGGCCTTCGAACTGCCGGTGCGGCTGCCGGAACCCGTAGCCGTCGATCGGATTCTGGAGCATCTGCGCCAGGATAAGAAAACGCGTGACCATCGCCTGCCATTCGTGCTTCTGGAGGCAATCGGACGCGCGCGGGTGGTCGAGCACGTGGATGAGGCGCGTCTGGGCGCCGCGATTGCGAGCCTGACATGAAAACCACCATCGGAATTGACGTGGGCGGGACGCATGCGCGCGTCGGACTGGTCGCTGGCGACGGCCGCCTGATCGCATCCCGGCGCGAGCGCACGCCGCGCGACGCTTCCACCCTGCTCGACTGGCTGGTCAAAACCGCCCAGAGTTTTGTGGCCGATCTGCCGGCCGGCTGCGACTCTCCCGAGTGCGCTGGCTGGGCTTCGCCGGGAGTCTTGAATCCGGAACGGACGCAGCTTGTGCGCGCCGTCAATCTCGAGTTCCTGGAACGCCGCCCGATCCGTGACGAGTTGATGAACCGATTGGGTATTCCGCTGATGCTCGAAAGCGATGCGGCCGCCGCCGCATGGGGTGAATTCATGGCGGCCGGTCAGCCGCAGGCGCGCTTCGTCTATCTGACCATCGGCACCGGCGTCGGGGCGACGGTTATCCTGGATGGTGAGATCGTGCGGCATACGCGCAACACCGCGGGCCAGTTGGGGCACCTCGTCATGGATTCGCACCCGGAAGCGCCGCGCTGCCGTTGCGGGGCGCGCGGCTGTCTGGAGGCGCTGGTGGGCGGACCGGCGCTGGAGCACGCGGCTGCTACGCATCATCTTTCCGGATCACTAACGGAGTTGGAGACCGCCTACCGCGAGGAGAACCTGGCGGCCCAACAGATCGTGGAGGAGGCTTCGCGCTGTCTGGGCGCGGCCCTGGTGTCGATCGCCCACATCTACGCCCCGGACCTGATCGTCGTGGGCGGCGGCGTGGCGACGGTCCTGCCGGCGCTGCTCGAAGCGGCGCAACGCGTTTTCAAGGAGTTGGCCGGCGACCTCGTGCCCAGCACGGTGGCGGTGCGTGTGGCGCAGGTCGGCGATCGCGCGGGAATTATCGGCGTCGCGCAGCTTGCGCGGCGCTTCTTCGGTCTGGCGGATCAATTGTGAACGCGGAGGCAGCCGCGCGGGCCGTTGAAGGCCTCGACTTCCGCCGGGCGGCGTTCGCGCTGCTCCAGACGCAACTGACGGGCGTCGAGTTGGGCGGCGCGCTCGTCGAGGATTCGCCGGCGTTCATCCAGGGCGGCGGCAGCGGCTTCCAGGTGCTCACGCTGTTGCTTGAGCGACTCGGCCAGAGCGTCCAACTCGGCTTGTCGCTGAACCAGCCTGCGCTCGGCTTCGGCTTGGTAGGCAGCGTTCGATTTCAATTCCCGTTCCCGCCGTTGATCGGCCGCCACCAATTCCTGCGGCTTGGCAGCCGGCTGCGGGACCTCCAGCAGAGTTTGACCCGAATTCGGAGGAGCGCTGTTCGGCGCGCGGCTCGCAGGCCGCGTATCGGCGCGCGCGGCGGAGCGCTGCGAAGCAGCTACCCGAACGACCACGTCAAACGGCCCGATCGTCAGCCGGTCGCCATCCGCGAGCGGCGCGCTGGTTTGTTTTTGCCCATTGATCAGCAGGCCCTTGCGGCTGCCGAGGTCGTAGATCACCGGACGCCCATGATGCACGAAGATCAACGCATGCGCGAGACTGACGTCCGCATGATCCAGATGGATGGCCGCCGATGGCGCTCGACCGATGACCGCCACGCTCTGCTCGATCCGCACCGAGCGCGCAGCGCCGCCACTGGCCGGTGCGATTTGGAGATTCAGCGGTTCCGGCTGCTTCAACGGGTCGTTGAACGTCCAGCCGGAAAGGCTCTCATCGGTGCGCTTCCGACTGTTGATCGCCACCTGGATCGACATCGGCCCGATCTGGACGACGTCGCCGTCATTCAGCAGTGCTGTGCTGACCGGCTGCTCGTTGCAGCGCGTACCCGTGGACGAGTGCAAGTCACACAGCAGGACGGTGCGGCCGTCGTTGACGATCGCGCAATGCGATTTGCTGATGGCCTCGTCGCGCAGCACGATTTGTGCCTGGCGCTGTGAGCCGATCACCGTCACAGGGCGCCGCAGATTCCAGGTCTTCTGCGCGGCCGTGCCGGTCCCGCTGGTCACGCGCACGCGCGGCGCCGCTTCGCCGAGCGGCACGCCTGCCGGTTGAGATTGAGCGTTTCCGAGTGCCATAACCACGACCAACTTGGACGGGTCCACCGCCATCGGCCCGCCTGACCAGCGGGCGTTCATCCATCGAAGGATGTACAATAAGTAACCGCGGTCCGGCAAAAAACGCTGCCGCTGTAGAACGTGTGCACGATGCGGATTCTGATCACCAACGACGATGGCTATGAGGCGCCGGGCCTGCTGGCGCTTTATCAGGCGTTGGCGCCGCTCGGCGAGCTGGCGGTCGTGGCGCCCTTCGAGGAGCAATCGACCCGCGGTCACGCGGTTTCGTTTCGGGACCCCGTGGCGGTCGACTGGATCGAGCACGAAGTCTTCGGCCGGACGGGTGTGGTGCGCGGTTATCCGGCCGACTGCGTGCGAATCGCACTGGCCGCCATGCGCCATCCGCCGTTCGACTGGGTCATCAGCGGCGTGAATGCCGGCGCGAATCTGGGTGTGGATGCCTTTTATTCGGGCACGGTCGCCGCGGCGCGCGAGGCCGCGCTGCTGAGTCATCGGGCCGTGGCGGTCTCGCAGCTCTTCAGCGCCGAGCTGCCGATCGACTGGTCACGCACGGTTTATTGGACCCGCCGTGTGCTGGAGGATGTGCTGGCGCGCCCGCGTGAGGCGAAGACTTTCTGGAGCGTCAACCTGCCCGCGCTTTCCGGTGCCGACCGCCCGCGGCACGTGCGGACCGTCCGCCTGTCGACCGACCCAGTCCCGATTATTTACGACGTCTCGCCCGACGGCCAACCGCAGCGCGAGCTGTACCGCTACCGCGGCGTCTATCACGAGCGCGCCGTCACGCCCGGCACCGACGTGGAAGCGGTCTTCGCGGGCGACATCGCCGTAACGCCCATTCATTTGGACGCCACCTGTCCGACCCACGAGGACACCCACTACGTGTTCGAGGGCTGAAGCGCGCCTTGCGTGCGCCTACGGAGGCAATCGAGAATGAGGCATACTGGTACCACGCTCAGCGCCATGCGATCGTGCAATAGCAGCGCAGCGTCAAGCCGTGCGGCTACTACCCGGCGGGCTATGACACCAGAGGAGGTACTGTCGGTGCTGCGCGTTTGCTATTTGCCAATCCGTGACGCCGGTTGGGCACCGGCGGAAGCGGATATCCAGTTCACGACAACCGTCCAGCGGCTGATCGAGGATTTCGACCTCGTCGACGTCCGATGTCTCGGCGCCGCGTTCAACCACATGTTCGACATCGATGTTCCGAGTTCGTTCTGGAACCAGACACTACGGCCCAAGCAGCAGCGGACGCTTCGGCAGGTCTGCGAGCTGATCGCATCGCGCGCAACCGTGGCGGTGGTCGGCGAGGTCCGCATCCTGGGCGCGGCGTGTCGCAAGGCCGGGGCGTTCCTGGTGATCCGAGAATTGCTCAAGGGCGCGGGCGCGGATGTCAGCGGCTTAAGACCATCAATGCCGCTGGCGCACTACGCTGAGCGACAACTGCCGCGCATCCGAACGGAAATCGTGAAGCTCGCGCCCAAAGCGGCGGGCGTGATGCGCTGCCGCTGGCGCTGTGATGCGCCATACCTGTTAAGCGCCGCGGTCCTGCTACTCGCGTCCATCATCGGCGCACTCCTTGCGTTCGTGCGGCCGGACGTGGGCATTCCTTGGTTTGTATCCTGCTTTGGCGCGATGCTCGGCATCTGGAAATGGTCGGTCATCAATCAGCGACACCCGAAACGCTTGGGGTTCGAGGGATTGCACAATTTCCGTGATCTTGCAGCGCTCGTTGCAGGAGAATGGTGGCCGGAATTCGGCCCGAAGTGCCTGCGCTGTGGGTATCGGCTGTGCGGTTCAAAGCACCGATGCCCGGAGTGCGGCCGCCCCTTCACTCCCGACGAATTCGGCCTGAGGGATGCCGACTTGGAACTTGCGATGCGCCGTACCCGGCGAGGTTCGTCCGCCTAATGGTGCTTTCGGCCGCTCTTGCCTCACGAAGCTTGGCGGGTCTTTAGCCGGGACATGAGCTGCGCCGTCTGCGCGCGGTGGCACCATAGACACAGCGTTCGCAGATTCTCCAAGCCGAGCAGGCCGCCGCCTTCGGCGCGGGGGATGATGTGATCGGCCTCCCACAGGCGCCGCGGCCAGGACGTCTTCAAGCCCATGCGCATTAGTGTCTGCCGCGCGCGGCGCGTCCGCCGTAGAATCCGGTAGAGCTTGCGACAGTCCATGCCGCACAGGCTGCACACTTCGCAATCGCGCCGCCGCACATGCTGGGCCGCGTAACTCTGCCAGTGCCGAATCTTGAACTCGTGCACGCATTGCGGCCCGCAGAAGGTCCGGCGGCCTTTGGGCACCGCGTCACGGCACTGTCGACAGCGCCGTGGCTGGTCCATGAACGCATCGGCTTGTTGCCTGGCGCTACGCACGATTAAACTAATGATCGGCGCGCCGTCGTGAGACGCTTGAGAGCTCCCAAGCCGTTCAGAACCGCGAGCGTTAGCGAGCGGACAATGTGCGGCGCAGGCGGAACGACTACTGTAAAGGCATCGTCAACCGAGAGGCAGAGTGAACCAGCATGCACATCGGAAGCGGCATCCGCGTAGGTCGCCCGAAAACGCTCCCTGACGGTCGCGGTTCTGAACCGCGCGCGTCAGCGAGCGGACAACGCCTATCGGAAATCGAAAATCGGAAATGAAAAAGTGGGGGCGGCGCCGTCTCCCCTCGGCACCGCCCCCTGGAGCCACACGAGTCCTAAGCCTGGCGGGCGAGGACCAGATCACGGATGACACGCCGCTCATCCAGCATGAGCTATTGCCTTCGCAATGGGCGGCCCCAGATGGGGCGTGTCATGCATCGCGCGGGATTCCTGATTCCTTGAGAGCCTCAGGTCCTCGCCGAGCCAGGTTTCGGACCCGTCGGGCTTCTCACCCTCCCAGGTCCGGTCACGCCGGTAATAGAATCCACGTGCCGTGCCAACGCGCGACCGGCGCGGTATGATTGACGTAAGCGCCCGCTGCTGTGGGACTTGCGACTGCACGGCTCCGGAGCGCGGCGGTCGCGATCCTGCAAAGTGGGTGATGCTGCGCGGGGTGGGAATGGCCGGGTGGGCGGATTCGCCCAATTTCATTGCCGGGGGGTGCTCCTCAGCTCCGGACCGCGAGCGTCAGCAAGCGAAACATGAGCATGTCGGCGGAGTCTGCTCCATCGTTGTTGATTCAACGGCCGAAACGCCGCGTGCGCGAAGCAGAGCCTACTGGGCGGTCTTGGCGCCTTGGCGGTTTTCAATGGGCGCCGGTGATCATCGCGGCCGCGGCGATTCTGATGGGCTTCCCCGCGCTGCGCGGCGACTTCCTGAGCGGCGATGACCTGATGCTGATCCTGCGGATGCCGCTGGTCAGCGATCCGTCCTGGCAGCATGCCTTCATGATCATCTACAGCAAGGCCCACGCCGACTTGTACCAGCCGGTGCCACTGCTCACCTTTGCCTGGGATTTCCTGGTGGCCCGTTGGTTTGGGATCGCGCCCGATCCGGAAAGCTCGGGCGGCGGCGCGTTCCTGTTTCATCTGACGAATGTGCTGCTGCATGCCGGAAACGCGCTGTTGGTCTGGTGGCTCATTCGGCGGCTGCTGCGCGACGAGGAGCGCTTCCTGCGCGACGTTCTGGCCGCACTCGTCGCGCTGGTGTTTGCACTGCACCCGATGAATGTCGAATCGGTGGCCTGGCTCAATGGGCGCATGACGCTGCTGGCCTGCGGCTTCGAGTTCGGCGCGCTGCTCGCCATGCACGTGCTGCTGGATCGCTGGTGCTATCGTGTCGCGGCGCTGGCGCTGCTACTCACGCTGCTGTCGATGGCCAGCAAGGTTCGGATCGAACTGCCGATCTTGCTGATCATGATGCCGGTGCTGCACCGAACCCGCCCGAGCCGATGCTGGTGGACGCTGTGGGGCAGCATCACACTGGTCACGGCCGGCTTCACGTACTGGAATTTCGAGACGACGCAGGCGATCGCC
>DASXUA010000665.1:0-3391 GCA_036505095.1 Phycisphaerae bacterium | reverse complement strand
GCTGGCAGACCCGACGATCCGATCACCATGCTGTATCTGGACGGGGACCGCTTGCTCCTGACGCACTATTGTGACGCAGGGAATCGGCCGCGCATGGCGGGCAAGATGACGCCGGACGGAAAAACGGTGGAATTTGATTTTCTCGACGTCGCCGGTAGCACGCAGTATGGGCACATGCACCATGCCGTGTTCACCACAATCGATTCCAACCATCACACCGAGGACTGGACTTTCATGCTCCAGGGGGACAAGTCCGTCCGCGCGCACTTCGACCTGCAACGCACAAAATGACGGGAGCGTATCTGTGGTAAGGGCTATCTGGAAAACCTGATGGACCGTGAGTGGAACGATAGTCAGCCGATCTACCGCCAGCTTCGCGACCGAGTGGTCGCGATGATCCTCGACGGAGTTCTGAAGGAAGGCGATCCGCTGCCCTCCGTGCGCAATGTCGCGGCCGAATATCGGGTCAATCCGCTCACGGTCCTCAAGGGCTATCAGCAACTGGTGGATGAAGGGCTGGTCGAGACCAGACGCGGCCGCGGCATGTTCATCAATGCCGGCGCACGCAGTTTGTTGCTGCAGGGCGAACGGCAGAAGTTTCTTGGCGAAGAATGGCCGAGGATCCACGCAACCATTCAGCGGCTCGGCCTGACGGCGGAAGAACTGCTGGACGATGGCCCAAGCCGGCGGTCGAAGTCGAAAGCCAAGGAGAAAGAGGAGGAGCGCTGAAGCCATGGCATGCATAGAAGCCCGCGGCCTGCGCAAGGCCTTCGGCACAACCATCGCGCTGGACGGCATCAATCTGCGGGTCGAGGAGGGCCGCATCCTCGGGCTCATCGGTCCTAACGGCGCAGGCAAGACCACCGCGCTCAACGCGATTCTCGGCCTCACTCCATACGAGGGAGAACTGAAGGTGCTCGGACGCGATCCCTGGACCGAGCGCGATCAGCTCATGCGGGATGTCTGCTTCATTGCCGATGTCGCCGTGCTGCCGCGCTGGATAAGCGTTTCGCAGGCGCTCGACTACGTCGCCGGCGTGCATCCCCGATTCGATCGTGCGAAGGCAGAAGGTTTTCTTGCGAAGACCACCATCGGGCGGGCCAGCAAGGTCAGGGAATTATCGAAGGGCATGGTGACCCAACTGCATCTCGCTCTGGTCATGGCGATTGACGCGAAATTGCTGGTGCTGGACGAGCCGACGCTTGGCCTCGACATCCTGTATCGCAAGCAGTTCTACGATTCGCTGCTGGACGACTACTTCGATCGCAGCCGCACCATCGTCGTGACCACCCATCAGGTGGAAGAGGTCCAGCACGTCCTCACCGACGTCATGTTCATCAACCGCGGCCGCATCGTATTCGATTGCAGCATGGAACAATTGGAGTCGCGCTATCTGGAAGTGACGGTGCATCCCGAGCACGTTGCCGCGGCACGGGCGCTCAAGCCGATGCAAGAGCGCCAGGTGTTCGGTCGCAGCATCCTGCTGTTCGATGCTGTCGATCGTCACCAACTCGCCGCGCTGGGCGACGTGCGCAGGCCCAGCATCGCCGACTTGTTCGTTGCCGTGATGGGCAATCAGGCCGGCCAGGCACAAGGAGCGGCTAGATGAATACTCAATCGAACGCCATACCCGAGTCTCCCCTCGAATCGCACGTGATCGCGCCCGCGGTCATCCCGGCGAGTCGGCGCATGTACTGGTCGGTGCGACGCGAATTGTGGGAGAACCGTTCGATCTATATCGCGCCGCTGGCGGTCGCCGCCCTGATTCTGGTCGGGTTTCTGATCAGCACGATTCATCTGCCGGACGAGATGCGGGCCGCGTTGGCGCTCGATCCGGCGCAGCAGCAGGAGCTCATCGAGCAGCCGTACACCTTCGCGGCGCTGCTGCTCATGTTCACCACCTTCGTCGTCGGGGTGTTCTACTGTGTCGACGCGCTGCAGGGTGAGCGACGCGACCGCAGCATCCTGTTTTGGAAGTCGCTGCCGGTCTCCGATCTCACGACCGTGCTCTCGAAGGCGAGCATTCCGTTCGTCGTGCTCCCGCTGGTGACCTTCGCGGTCACCGTGGTCACGCAAGGAATCATGCTGCTATTGGGCAGCGCCAGGCTGCTGGGAAGCGGTCAGAGTGCGACACTGTGGGCCCACGTGTCGCTGTTCCAGATGTCGGTGATGCTTCTCTACCACCTGGTGGCCGTCCATGCGCTCTGGTGGGCGCCGCTCTGGGGCTGGCTGCTGCTGGTCTCGGCCTGGGCGCGGCGCGCGGCATTCCTGTGGGCAACATTGCCGCTGCTCGCGATCGGCATCCTCGAGAAGATCGCCTTCAACACCTCGCATTTCGCCGCCATGCTGGCGTACCGCTTCCTGGGCGGCCCGGAAGGCGTCGCGTCCAGCGGAAACCGCATATCGATGGCTTCGCTGACGCCCGCCACCCCGGGTGACTTCCTCACCAGCCCGGGCCTGTGGATTGGGCTGGCATTCGCTGCGGCATGCCTGGTAGCAGGGGTGCGGCTGCGCCGCTATCGGGAACCGATCTGATTCGCCGGCCGGATTGAATTCTATTTGTCGCGTAGAGGAGAACCGAACGTGGGCACAGCTGTAATGACGGAACGGATCACAGAAACGTCGCCGCGTTTCAAGGCCAGGATTGCCAGTGTGTTTTATCTCCTCACCATAGTGACGGGGGTATACGCCCAGATGTTCATCAGCGGCAGGCTTGTTGTAGACGGCGATGCCGCGGCTACGGCGACCAACATACTGGCGCACCGAGGCTTGTTTCAGTTGGGTTTCGCAGTCTACCTCATCGAAATGGCGTGCAATATCGCGGTGACAGCTCTCTTTTATGACTTGCTTAAGCCGGCGGGCAGGAGCGTCTCTTTGCTGGGGGCGTTCTTGGGCCTCACCGGTTGCGTCATCAAGACCCTTAGCCGCCTCTTTTTTATCGCTCCCTTGTTCGTCTTGGGAGGCGCGCACTACTTGAGTGTATTTAGCGCGGAACAGTTGCAGGCGCTGGCGCTCCTTTTTCTCAAGGTGAATGACCATGGCGCCGCGATGGCTTTGGTATTTTTCGGATTCTATGCCCTCCTGACAGGCTACCTCATTATCAGGTCCACCTTCCTGCCTCGGATCCTGGGCGTGTTGGGGATATTTGGAGGTTTGGGTTGGCTGAGCTTCCTATATCCGCCGCTCGGATACCGTCTGTTCCCCTACCTTGCAGCCTTCGGCCTTCTCGGGGCAGGATCGCTAATCGTGTGGCTCCTCGTGTTCGGCGTGAACGAACAACGATGGAAGGAGGAGGCCAGCGCAGCAGCGGCGTCCCTCTAGGCGGCGCTGGGACCGCGAGCCCGCCGCTCGAGGGCGTCGATCACGCCGGCGAAGATGATGTAACTGAGGA
>DASXUA010000664.1:0-6194 GCA_036505095.1 Phycisphaerae bacterium | reverse complement strand
CAGTCGTGGAACGGCGCCGCCGAGTCCTGCACCTCCACCGCCTCCAGCCACGGGTTCTCGCGCGGCGGCTGGTAGAAATGACCATGGATACAGACGAACCGTTCCATATCGCTCAGTTATCTCGTAAGTACAGAACAAACGATTGCGGTTGCAAGCGAATCGCATCCGCCCGCTCCCCAGGTACTCTTTCCGGACTCACGCCGCCCGGACCAGCCCAGTGCGTGTCGGCCGAATCCAGCAGCCGGCGCCAATCGCCGCGCCAAGGCATCTGACACGCCTCGGTTCTTTGTCCGAATCCGAACAAGACGCAGACCTCATCTGCGCCCGCCCAACGGCGCACGCTGATGGTGCATTTCTCCTCCGAGGGCACGACCTCCATCGCATTCTTATCCAGCCGCGCTAGCGCCGGCACCTCGCGCCGCATGCGCAGCAACTCGCGATAGAACGCCAATAGTGTGCGGTGCGGCTCGCGCGTCGCCAGTCCGCGATCAAGTTTCGAGCGCAGGAACGTCTGCTCATCCTGTGGATCGGGCGCTTCGTCCTGCCACGCGAAAGCTGCGAATTCTTCCCGCCGTCCGCGCCGCACCGCTTCGACCAATTCCGGGCTCTCGTGACTTACGAAGTACAGGAACGGGGCGCGCTCGCCATACTCCTCACCGGCGAACAGCAACGGAAGAAACGGCGACAGCAGCACCACGCCGGCTGCCAATTTCAGGCCTTCCAGCGACGCAAGCTGCGACAGCCGGTCCCCCCGCATGCGATTGCCAACCTGATCGTGATTCTGCGCGCAGACGACAAACTGGTCGGCCGGCACCGCGCGCGGATCGTTGCCGTGGCGCCGCTGCCGGAACGACGAGTGGCGGCCCGCGTAAACCCAGCCGTCGCGCAAGGCGCCCGCCAAGTCGCCGATGCTGCCGAAATCCTGATAGTAACCGCTCCGCTCGCCGGTCAGCAGCACGTGCAGCGCGTGATGGAAATCATCGCTCCATTGCGCATCCAATCCGAGACCACCCTGCTCCCGGCGCTGCACGACGCGCATGTCGTTCAAATCACTTTCCGCGATCAGATGCACCTGCCGTTCGAGCTGCTCGGCGCGCGCATGCACCGCAGCGCTCAATTCGGCCAGAAATGGGTACGCCGATTGGTCGTGGATCGCATGGATCGCGTCGAGCCGCAGCCCGTCGATGTGGCAATCGCTCACCCAGTAGAGCGCATTTTCAATAAAAAAGCGCCGCACCTCATCACTTTGAGGTCCGTCGAAATTCAGCGCCGGCCCCCACGGCGTCTTGTATTTATCTGTGAAATATGGTCCGAAGTCCGGCAGGTGATTCCCCTCCGGTCCCAGATGGTTGTAGACCACATCCAGAATGACAGCCAGGTGCTCCCGATGACAAGCGTCCACCAACCGCTTCAGACCTTCCGGGCTGCCATAGGAGTTCTGGACTGCGAACAGATCCACGCCGTCATATCCCCAGTTGCGCTGCCCGGGGAACTGCGCGATGGGCATCAGCTCGATCGCGGTGATGCCCAGCGTTTTCAACTCGGGTAACAGCGGGATCACTGCCTCAAACATCCCGTCCGGCGTGAAGGTTCCGACATGCAGCTCGTAAATGATCAGTTCGCTCAGCGGGATTCCCCGCCAGGACCCGTCGCTCCAGTCGAATCGCGAATCCACAACTTGCGATGCTCCATGCACGCCATCAGGCTGAAAACGCGACGCCGGATCGGGCCGCTCCATCGAATTATCAAGTCGATAAACGTAGCGCTCGCCTGGCTCGACCCCTTCGACCATCCCACGGAAATAGCCACGCTCCTGCGCTTCCAGAATCACGACGCGTTGCGGCGCGGTGCGCAGTACGACGGCCACGTGTCGGGCGCGCGGCGCCCACACGCAGAACCGGCAGCGCCGCTCACCGAGATACGCCGCGCCCAACGCTTCGTCCGTCATCCACGTCATGCCAGCGCCCGTGCCTTTCTCGAGGGCCGTCGGCGTGCTGCATCAAGAGCCTCCAGCGTCTGGGTCACCGCGCGCATTTGCGGCATGTCTTCCAGCGCGTAGCGCGCTTTGCGCGTCCAGTTCGGCCGCTCGCGATGAGTTCCCGGCGTATTCTGCGGCCGCAGCTCGCCCCACAGGTCCTCAATGTTGACGAGCACCAGCCGTGCCGCGCTGCCGCCGAGAAATCTCAAGAGAGCGGCGAGCACCTGCTGCACGTCACAGCCATCGCCCGCCAACAGGCCGCGTTTTCGCAGGAACCCTGCCAGCGTGATCTTCAGCGCGCCACGCGTGCGGCGCTCCTGCTGCCGCATGCGTGCATCCAGCAAACCGAGTGCAAATCGATCGTCGATATCCCTGCCGCCCCAGAACCCGGCAAACATCGGCAGATCATGCGTGTTCAGGCTGGCAACGCAGTTCCTGGGAACCTTCGGCAGCGCATGCCGCGCGTCCGCCGCGATCTGGAATTGAGCCACGAACAACTTCTGAATTCCATGCCGGCCAAGCTGCCGATTCACGAAGGCCGGCACCGTGCCAAGATTCTCGCCCACGATCAGCGTTCGATGCCGGTGCGATTCGAGGCACAGGATCGCGTACAGCTCGTCAGCCGGATAGCGCGCGTAAACACCGTCGCGCGCCTCGAAGCCCTGTGGAATCCAGTACAGCCGGTGCAGTCCCATGACGTGATCGATGCGCAGCGCGGCCGCGTGCCGCATGTGATGCCGCAGATAGGCAATCACGTATTCGTATTGCTGTCGCCGCAGCGCCTGCGGATGCGGCGGCGGAAAGCCCCAATTTTGGCCGCGGGTGAAGAATGGATCGGGCGGCGCGCCGGTTGTCGCGCCCAGAGCGAATGCATCGCGATAGCGCCAGCAATCGTACCCGTCCGGATGCACGCCGAGCGGCAAATCCAGACACAGCCCGACGCCGCCACGGCGCACATGCTCGCAAAGCGCATGCATCTGCTCGTCGGCCAACCATTGCACATAGAGGTGATAGCGCACGGCGCGCAGTTCCACGTCGTTGGGCCGGACACGTCCATCGCGCAACGGCTGCGGCCACTGGCGCCAGTCCGTCCCATAGCGCTCCCCGGCCGCTCGAAAACGGGCGTAATCTTGAACGTGCCGGCGCTCACGGACGAACTGCTCCAGACTGCGGCGCCGCGCGTTAGATCCGGCGAACAAACTGTCAGACATGATTTGGAGCGCCGCGCGTTTCACTCGCATCACACGGCGGTAGTCAACGGACTCTGTGGCCCGCAGCGCTTGCACTTCGCGCGCCCACGGCGCGGAGCAGCCTGCAAACTCCGGCACGCGCGTCACATCCAGATAGAACTCGTTCCATGCCAGCCGGCTGATCGGCGCGTAGGGACTGGGCTCCGGCGGCCGGTCCAGGAAAGCCGGAAGCAGCGGCAGCGTCGCCACCGTTCGACAACCCTGTTCGCCAGCCCACATCGCTAGATCCTCCAGATCTTGGAAATCTCCCGCTCCCCAGCTTCGCGCCGAGTGCAACGCATAAAGCGGCGCGAAGAGTCCCCAGGTGCGCGGCGCGCCTTCCGGGCGCCAGGCACGTCGCGGTGCCGAAATCAGCAAACATTCGCCGCGCCGCCGCCGCGTCTCGACCGCGAGCCGATGATATCCAAGCGGCAGCCGGCGGTGAGTCGGTAACGCGATGCGTAGTCGCGCGGACTCGCCAGCGCGATTGCCGGCAGCGGCCCGGACACGCGCCCGCCAATGCTCAACGCCACCATCTTCGCCGTGCAACGTGCACCAAGCGCCGGCCGTGCCAAGCTGCTGGGCTACTTGCACAGCTACCTTCGTGCAGCGACCCTCCCAGCAGACCGCGACCGGCGCGATTACCTCCGAATCGCGGTCGTCCGGACCCAGCAAGCTCAGCACTTGCACGAGCGCCTCAGGCGAAGCCCAGATTCGTTGCCGATTCACATCGACATAGGCCGTTTGCACCCCAAGACGACGGGCGTGCGCCTGCAGAGCCCGCTTCTGGATGGCTGGCCCTTGTTCCATCTCGGCGATCAGGCGAGCTATGCAAGCGCGATTCCGACGTGTTTTCAGCACTTAATCGCGGTTTTTCCCTGATGACTGCGACAGGATGTAACGCCTAAGGCCGCTTCGCGACACTCTGTCCGCGTGCTCCAGCGGTTAGCAAGAGCAAATTACCCAGCCAGTAATCCGACAGCGGCCCTCGGGATTTCCACTCGCAGTGAACCTGGGTCCCCCCAAGATTGGCCGCCTTGCGATCCGCAAGCGTCGCGGCGAAGACGCTGCGATACCGCCATCGGAGAACGAATGCCCCCGGCCGGGATGGCGTAGCTTGCCGCATCCACCGCGGTACTAACGCGTAGTCAGCTTGCTGGCCTCGAAATCCGTTGACCGCCAGGGTTCAAGACGCGAGAATCGCTTCGCGGCGGGCACACCTAATTTGGGAATGGGTCTTTCTCGATGGAATGGGTCACCACCTCCACCATCCTCGAGCGCCTGCGAGATTTCAATGATCGCAGCATGTGGAACCGGTTCTGCACGCGATTTCGCCGGCCGCTGGTGGCGTTTGCGCGGCGCTACGGGCTCTCGGAAGCCGAGGCGGATGACGTGAGCTGAACATCACGATGTCGGCGGCGTCGATCCCGTCACCCGTGTCATCCTGTCCCCACGTCGGGTAGAGCGTGGAATCGGCGAAGTCGCTTGTTTACGACGCTCCCGTTCAGGTAGAAGCCTTTGCTGCTGAGGGCATGCGAGCCGTGAGCGCCGGAGTCTGTGATCTCGTCGTACCAGGCACGGACCAGGGTTTCGTCTGTGGGCAGCCAGTCGCAAGTGCTACAGCAGCCGCCGTCAAACTCGGTAATGACCTGAACCAGCGCCTCGTTGTCGGCCCCGAACAGCGGCGCGCTGGGGGCCAAGCCGGCCGCGGCCAAAGGTAGAACCCACTCAAGCCTTGTCCTCAACATTTCAAGTCTCCTGTCTACGATGAACTAGCTTCACGCAGGACGATCCCGCGCGACATTCCTTTGGACGGCGCGTCCGAAAGAGAATTGGCGCGAAGCTCGTCGGTCTTACACGATAGTCACTGCCAAGGCGGCGCACGGGCCGGCCGGATGGACTTGTGTCATTGGCAGTATTGGCGACAATGGTTGCGCGCAAGGATCGCGGGTCGGCGGCCAATCCGACCGCAAGCCGGCGCTCTTGTCGGGGCCGGGTATCATGTCCTGCCCATCACTGGAAACCGTTGAGGGGTACGCCTCAGGCGCGCTGGAGGAACGCCAGCGCGCGAAGGTCGCGGCCCATCTGTCCGGCTGCGATCCATGTCGCCGCCAACTCGCCGAAGTTCAGGAGAACATGCGCGCGGCCCAGCAACTCGCGCGGGCCCAGTTCCACACGGCAGTGCCGGGGCCCGAATCTTTCGCCGCGACCGAGACGATCGTCCCAGTGTCGAAACCCGTCATCTCGGTCTCGATACCTGGCTACCAGATTATGCGTGAGATCAGCCGCGGCGGGCAGGGAGTGGTGTATCAGGCCATTCAAAAATCCACCAAGCGCAAGGTGGCGCTCAAGATGCTGCGCGAGGGGCACTTCGCTAATGCGGCCGAGCGGGCCCGGTTTCAGCGCGAAGTGGAGATCCTCGGCCAGCTCAAGCACCCGAACATCGTCAGCATCTATGACAGCGGGACCGCGGGCGAAAACGCCTATTACGTGATGGACTACGTATCGGGGCTGCCGCTTGACGAATACGTCGCGAAGCAGTTTCCTAGTCCCGGCTTGGGAATCCCAATTGACAAGCGCGCCTCACGGGCGGTCCGGCATCAAAGCGGGACTCGGAAATCGGGTCTCGACGATCTCCTGCGACTTTTCGGCAAGATCTGCGACGCGGTCCACGCCGCCCACCTGCGCGGCATCATTCACCGCGACCTGAAGCCCAGCAACATCCGCATCGATGACGCGGGCGAGCCGCGTGTGCTGGACTTTGGCTTGGCCAAGCTGGCCAGCGGCCCCGAGGAGGCCTCGCCGGTCATGACGCTGACCGGCCAGTTCATCGGCTCCCTGCCCTGGTCGAGTCCCGAACAGGCCGAAGGAATTCCGAGTAAGATCGACATCCGCACCGACGTATACTCCCTGGGCGTGCTGCTGTACCAGTTGCTCACGGGGCGCTTCCCCTATGAGGTGACCGGGAACATGCGCGACGTGCTGGA
>DASXUA010000663.1:0-4098 GCA_036505095.1 Phycisphaerae bacterium | reverse complement strand
TCTGCGCCAACTGGTGCTTGAGATTACTTTGATCGGCGTTTGCGGGCCAAGGCGCCGTTGTGCTCGGCCTTGGCGCTACCCTCGGCTTCGGCCGGCGCCGCGACCGCCGGCTGTTGCTTGGTGACTACCGCAGTGCGGATTTCGTTGTAAAGATCCGGATTGTCCCGCAGGAACTGCCGGGCATTCTCGCGTCCCTGCCCCAGGCGCACGTCTTTGTAGCTGACCCAGGTCCCGCTCTTCTCGACGATGCGCTCATTCACCGCCAGGTCGATCAGGTCCCCTTCGCGGCTGATCCCCGAATCGAACATGATGTCGAACTCGGCTTCGCGGAAGGGGGCGGCGACCTTGTTCTTCACCACCTTGGCCTTGATGTGGCTGCCCACCGCGGTCTCGCCTTCCTTGACGGTCGAGATGCGGCGGATGTCAATGCGGACGGAGCTGTAGAACTTCAACGCCCGGCCGCCGGGCGTCGTTTCCGGATTGCCGAACATCACGCCGATCTTCATGCGGATCTGGTTGATGAAGACTACCACGCAGCGGGCCTTGCCGATGGCGGCCGTGAGTTTGCGCATCGCCTGGCTCATCAGCCGCGCCTGCGCGCCCATCTGGGCGTCGCCCATCTGCCCTTCGATTTCCGAGCGCGGGATCAGAGCGGCCACCGAGTCGATCACGATCACGTCGACGGCACCGCTACGGACGAGCAGCTCCGTGATTTCCAGCGCTTCCTCGCCCGATTCCGGCTGGCTGACCAGCAGATGCTCCAGACTGATGCCGCAGCGTTTGGCCCAGGTGGGATCCATCGCGTGCTCCGCATCGACAATCGCGGCCACGCCGCCGGCCCGTTGGGCTTCGGCAATCACGCTCAGCGCCAGGGTCGTCTTACCCGAGGACTCCGGGCCGAACAGCTCGACGATGCGGCCGCGCGGCAGCCCGCGTCCGCCCAGCGCCAAATCCAGCGAGAGCACGCCAGTCGAGATGCCTTCTACGTCGGCCTGCAGCCGGTCCAGCGGCATGATCGCGCCTTTGCCATAGGCCTTTTCGATCTGCTGCAGCGCGCGGCCCAGTGCCTGCTCACGGTTTTCGGTAAGCTCACGAATCATGGGATTGGCTGCCTTTCTGACGAAGCGAGGGCGCGGCGGCCCTCTGGCCCAATGAGCACCGCGCCACGGGGGTATAGACGGCCCCGCTGCGCATCAGGACGGATTGCATCATCACGATTTCGCTGACCGGCTGAACCACGCTTCCGGCCGGCAGATCCGCGACCGCGCCGCGCAGCGCGCCGCGGCTGGTATCCGCGCGTATCCGGCCCAGCGTGATGTGCGGAGTATAGGCACGCTTTTCCGGCGCGAAGCCCAGCGGGAAAAACTCTTCATCCAGGCGCCGCTGCGCCGTGAGCAGCGTGCCGCTCGGCTCGTCGATGCGGCTCCACAATACGCGGGCGCGACCGGACTCGGGAAAACAGCCGAAGCCGCCCAGGGTCATCTCAAACGGCGGCAGCCCCGCGACCGCGCGGCGTACCGCATCGCAGGCGGCGACCACGCCGTCGTCCGGCACATTTCCAAGAAATTTGAGGGTCAGATGCATCTGCTCGCACCGCGCCCAGCGCACCAGCGCGTCAAATCCGGCCAGCAACCGCTGCGCACGCTGTAGGAATTCCCGCGCCGGCTCGTCCAGTTCAACCGCCACAAACAGCCGCAAGACGATTCTCTACTCAAACCGCAGCATGTCCAGATACTGCGCGACGCGGCGCTCGATATCTTCCTTCGTCAGCGTCTGCATGCGCCGCAGCGAAAAATCCTCAATCGCGAATGACGAAGCCACGGTCCCATGCACCAGGGCGCGCCGCAGTGTGCCGTGATCCCACCGGCCCTGCTGCGCGACATAGCCCAGGATCCCGCCGGCAAAACTGTCGCCGGCGCCGGTCGGGTCGCGCACCGCGTGCGTCGGAAACGCCGGGATGGACGTCACGCCTTCCGGCGTGAAAAGGATCGCTCCATGTTCGCCCTTCTTGATGATCACGAACTCCGGACCCATCCCGCGAATCCGCTCGCCAGCCGCAATCAGGTTGTGCTCGCCCGTCAGCAGCCGCGCCTCGCCATCATTGAGGATCACCCCGTCAACGACAGCCAGTGTTTCCTGCAGCTCATCACGTTCGGTGGTGATCCAATGGTTCATCGTGTCGCATACCGTCAGCCGCGGTCCGTGAAGCTGCCGCAAGAGCCCGCGCTGCAGCCGCGGATGCGTATTAGCGAGAAAAACCGTGCGGCTGTCCGCAAAGGCGGGCGGGACGCGCGGCCCATCCTCTGCCAGCACGTTAAGCTGCACGTCGACGGTCTGGGCCTCATTCATGGCTCCGTTGAATCGCCCGGTCCAGCGGAAGGTCTTGCTGCCCGGGCGGCGCTCCAGGCCGGCCAAGTCAATCGGCCGCGAGCGGAGCACCTCGTGAAATGCATCAGGAAAGTCGTCGCCCACGACGCCCACCAGCCGCACCGGCACATAGGCGCTGGCCGCGAACGAAAAATACACGGCCGACCCGCCCAGCACGCCGACGGCCTCGCCATGCGGCGTCGTGACCGTGTCAATCCCTATGCTACCCGTCACCAGAAGCGACATCCCGCGTCTCCGAACCCGCCCATTCTTACCGCCAGTCGCCTCGCAAGGCAAGCGTTTTGTTAGGAGAAAGTTTGGTTGGCACGCTGACGGGCTGACCTACCAGTCCAAGCCCGCGGCGGGGCTGCCGAAGCGCCCGCCTGCCGGGCAAGTGGTGGGTTCGTTCGGCGCCGGCGCATATTGAGTCCAGGGCGGAAAACCGCATTCTCGGGCGTGTCAGCGGGGTTTTGGAAGCGGATGGGTGGCTTCGTTTGGTGGAGAACGGGTTGGCGTTGTAAGGCGCGGTAAGAGATGGTTGGCCCGAACACGTGCAAGTCATCCTCCAGCCTATCCAAGAGACTGGGCAGCTTGTCCAGAAGCTCCGAGACTTCCTCCGGCACGTCGGCATAGTGCCACTGCTCGCACGCGCGCAATTTCGGCATCGCGAATGGGCGTCACAGCTTCAAACTCTGTCTATTTGGCAGCAGCTAGGATATCACCAAGTTTGTATCGTTTGCCAACCTGCAACGGTCGCCAGTAGAGACATGCGCGCCAGATACTTATCGATCTGCGGCGGCGTGCATTTGCACGGCTTGCGAGGATCAGTGAAATATCCGCACGGGCAGCGGTTCATACGCTATCTGCCAAGTCCACCTACGTGGTCCCAAACCATCATTGCCGGGCTATCCTACCGCGCCGGCCACGCTTGGCGAGCATTTGAAGCGGCGTCGAATGGACCTGGGCATCGAGCAGCGCGAGGCCGCGCGAAGGCTCAGGGTGACATCAGATACGCTGCGGAATTGGGAAACTGGCCGATGCTGCCCACGGAAGTATCAGCGCCCGGCCATCGCAGCCTTCTTGGGCAAAGGCGACGCCCAATCCGTACTTCGGCCGGCAACTGCCTGCGTCATGACGAAAGAAACCTGATCGGCGACGTGCCGGCCGCCACCGCGATCCTGGACCGCTTCCTGCACAACGCCGAGGTGATCGCGATCACGGGCAAGAGCTATCGGCTGAGGCATCCGCCGGCGAAGGATGCACCGGGCCAGCATCCACGTAGAAGCAACACCCGCGGACATAAAGACTTGAACCGTCACGCATGATGGAGGCATAGAACCGAGTTCAAAGGTGGCGGGTTTTGATTCGATAATTGGTGGCGGGTTTTGAACTGATAGATGACAATTGTGCCGGTCGAGTGTCGTGATCTCATTCGTGGCCGCGTGCGTGATGGTCGAGCTGGTGCCGTTGAGCTTGATGCCGCCCGCGCCGGCGCATTCGGTCGGTGACTTGGCTCGCTCCGGCTTCCACCGCCAGCACGCCCCAGCCAATGCCTCGTCTGTTTGGTTTTCAAGTGACCGGGCCGTCGTGCACTTCTCGGCATTCTCGCGAATCCCTGCCCCCTAGAACAGGTGCGCTCTGCCGAACCGTTCCGCCGTTTCCTTCGACGACACTCCCGCATTCTGGGCAGCGCCCGCTCACATTTCCGCGCAAGTCGTACCCGCACGTTGA
>DASXUA010000662.1:0-5655 GCA_036505095.1 Phycisphaerae bacterium | reverse complement strand
CATTCGGGCCGACCCCCGCATCCAGGCCATCATTGAGCGGCTGAAGGTGCGATGAGCGCATTGACGCGCAGGCGTCGCTCATGCGAGCGGCCTGACGTGCTGAGGGGAAGCTCCCGAGGCAGGACTCGAACCTGCGACCCGGTGATGCGAAAGATGTGCCGACTGAGCAGCGGCGCAAGCAACGTCGTCACTTAACGCGCGGGAAATCGTCACGCAAGCCCCGAAACGCGCCCGAATCGCACCCCTCAGACCGTACCCAGACCGTACCGGGCGCATGCGGCTTCAGAACCAGGCGCTGACCCGTTTCGGCCGCAGCAACGCGGGCAAATCATCCCCGTGTAGACGACCGCATTAGGAGCGCTACGACTGGGGCGACGAGCGTCGTTATCAGCACCAAGATCCAGATTCGTCCCTGTGCAAGGTTGTAATCCGCGAGCAACTTCTCCCAGGTGTTGCCGAACAGGTAATGCCCGCCCAGGAATTCAAACGCAACCGTCAGCACGACCCAAAGGGCTCCCACAAGCCACGCATCGCCTCGAGTAACCGGTCGGATCCAGGGGGTGAGAAGCCAAGCAGCCACCAAGACCAAACCCGACAGCATGAGGGTGCTGATGACATGCCCGACGCGCTCGCCCAGCCGCGGGATGAGCACGCCTTGGCGGATTGCACCATTGATAATGGCCAATACAAGAATCGCGAACCAACCGAGCGCCGCGCGAAAGAACATTGGAGAGTCCCTATTAGGTCGCCGCCGGAGCGGTTCGGGTCCGTCGAAAGAGAACCGCGAGTGACCAAGTTGACCCTGGAAACGTGACTGCCCAGAGCGCAGCAACCCATATCAAAGAGTGTAGATACATTTGCAGCGCAATGAACGGAAGCAATAAACCGTTTGCAATCAAGAACCAACGCACGATGCGTTCTTGCCCGCCCCGCGTGAAAACGTTCGCCGCAAGTAGTGTCGCGACACTCATGAAGCTGTATCCAAGAATATCCACCGCATACAGAAAGGAATCGAAAGGCGTGAATAGAAACTGTTCAATACCTGCCGTCTTACCTGCTGCAAGTCGGGGTCCGACCCAAGTGAGCTGGACGAAATAGTTGATGCCTATGAGAGCGGTGTATATGGTCGCGAAGGCAACCGCGCTCTGACTCCACACTTTCCGCTCGGGCCTCGCGATTTCGTTGACGCTGACCAGTAGCATAAGGAAAGAAGGGCCCAAGAGCAGCGACGGCGTGAGCAGAACTGCGATTCCAAGGGGCGTACTGGAGCTCTCTGGACCTCCTCCCGAGCCTAGTAGGCCTAACCACTCTGCGATTTGACCGATGTCATAGGTGATGCTGAACACGGTAGCGAGAACGGCTGCCCAGAAGCCGACCGCCTTCGTCGATTGCGAAACGCCTGGTGCCATCGTTTCGATCATCTGTAGTCCTCCTCCGCACGGTGGCCCGTTCGCGCGCTCCGCGATGGCCCCCGCGCACGACAATGAATTTGGCCCGTGCCATTCTCCCATTAATGAAGGATGGACTAAGGGATCTTCACGCGACGCCAGACGATGAAGCGGAGCTCAGCAACAATTCCGCCGAAATTCGAAGTTTGCTTTCATCTGCACTGCATTATTCAGGACCTGTCCGTTGTACACACTCCTTGGGATCAAAAGCTGTTGAGGGTTAGAACTTACCGCTCGGGAACGTTGGCCCCGTGACACACGGTACAGGTCGAGAAGCTCTTGCGGCGCAGGCGCGACGCATCGAATCCCGGCCCGTGGGGATTGAACCGGAATGGCACGTCAGGCAGTCGCGCTCAGCGTGACAGCTAACGCACGACTCGAGACTCTGACGCGCCGCCTGGCCGTGTCCCGCAAGGAAGAACGGCCGGGCGTCGTGATACCCGGCTCGCAACACGCTCGTCGCCACGAGACCGGAACGCGCGTGACAGGACGTGCAAAACGATCCAACGTTGTGACAATCGCTGCAGGAGGCTTCGCGCGCGTACGCAGATGCGGGATGGCGGGACAGAAATCCGTCTGGGTGATAGCCTGCGGCCCGCGCGCCGGCATTGGGACGGTGACATTCGAGACAGTCGCCGCGCACGTGGCAGCCCGTACAGCTCGTAGTCGACGCCGCCGCTTCGACGGCATGACGATCCGCGAAATTCGAACCATGGCTCGCGGGGGCGGCGCGGGCGATGATTGCCGCCGCCCGAGGATCTGACTCGAGCCAGCTGATTGCGCGCGGCGGCGCGTTGGAGCCTCTTCTTTCTGGTCACAGTGGGTCGTGGCGTGGTCCTCGAGCCCGTGACGTCGCCAGAAGCGGACGCGCTCATGCGGTGGGCGGCGGGGCTGCCACGGCGTGGAGGCCCGATCGTGACCACGACGGAAGCTCCTCACTTTCGTCGCCTGGTGCGTCACGCCAAATGCGTGCGAGACGGCAACGGCATTCTGTTCATTTCCCACACCGGTGACATCACTCCCGCCGGGTTGCGCTGGGTGAAACAGCTACCTTCAGCCCGCGCGCTCGAGCCGCGGCGATGAGATGGAATAGATCAGCCCGTTTCAAAGGATCTCAGCCGGTGAGGACCAAATGCAGCGGCGGCTCATGCGGGGCGGCGAACTCCGCCAGACGGTCGAGCAAGCGCAGGGCCATCGGGGTGCTCAGCTCGTCTGGATCGGGTTCCGATTGCGCTTCCGCGCGGCAGTGACGGCACGTTAAGTCACAGGCGCGGGTCACTTCCCAGTGCACACGCAGCGGCGCGCGATCGAGACGGAACGGGGCAGTCGTCACGCGACTAAGTTCCCCATTGGGGATGAAGCGACTGTGAATTAAAAGTGAATGCGAGAAGGTAGGAAGCTCGGCTCCTTGAATTCATCGAGCGCTCGTGGAGATTTGCCAGTGACCGTTGTGCTTTCCGTCGTGTTCGCGACCGCAAGAACGTTGAACGTCGCAGCTTCAGAAGGAGGCGTTCACAAGGCCATGACCGAACCATTTGTCTCCCGAGGATTTCGTGGCCGCCGACAACCCGGGGAAACGGCCGCCCGGCTCCCACCCGGCCAGTACGAGACGCGCGATTTCCCCGTACTCTCGGCCGGTCCCACGCCGCGGACGCCGCTCGCGACCTGGGACTTCGTGCTCCGCGGTGTGGACGGACCAGCAGCACGTTGGACGTGGGACGAATTCCAAACGCTGCCGCACGAAACTGTGAACACCGACATCCATTGCGTCACGAAATGGTCCAAGCTCAACACGATCTGGGAGGGAGTCTCGGTGGACACGCTGCTGGCGGAGGCCGCCGCGCGCGGTGTGAAGGCTGCGCCGTACGTGCTCGCGGTGTCCGACGGAGGGTACACAACGAACTTGCCGCTGGGGGACGTGACCGGTGGCAAGGCATGGGTGGCGGTGAAATACGCGGGTGCGCCCCTGCCGCCCGAGCACGGCGGCCCCGCGCGTCTGCTGGTCCCGCACCTCTACTTCTGGAAGAGCGCCAAGTGGGTGCGGCAGTTGCGCTTCATGGAGCACGACGCCGCCGGATTTTGGGAATCGTTTGGCTATCACAACTATGGTGACCCGTGGCGTGAGCAGCGTTACAGCGGCGACCCGTGAGCCCGGCTCTCGGGCCTCGCGTGCGGCGGCCATCGCGTGGCGGCTCGCCACCGTCGTCGACGTCGTCACGGAAACGCCGAGGGCCCGGACGCTCGTACTCGACGTGCCAGGTTGGCCCGGCCATCGCGCCGGACAGCACGTGGACGTGCGGCTGACGGCCGATGACGGCTATCAGGCGGAGCGGAGCTATTCCATTGCGTCGCCGCCGGAGGAGGCCCGCATCGCGCTTACCGTCCAGCGACTGGACGATGGCGAGGTCTCACCCTACCTCACCGATGTGCTCCGGACTGGGGATCGCCTCGAGTTGCGTGGACCGATCGGCGGGTACTTCGTGTGGGACGTCGCGTTCGGCGGGCCGCTATTCCTCGTGGCGGGGGGGTCGGGCATCGTGCCGCTCATGGCGATCCTGCGCCACCGAGCAGGCGCGCTCCTGGGTGCGAACATGCGCGCCCGGCACGGCGTGCCAGCACGGCTCCTGTACTCGTCGCGCCGATGGGAAGACGTGTTCTATCGCGCTGAGCTCGCCCGACTGGCCGAGGACGATGAGACACTCGAGGTCGCGTTCACGCTGACGCACGAGGCGCCTCGGGGGTGGACCGGATTTCGGCGGCTGATTGACCGCATGATGCTCGCGGAGGTCGCGTGGCCTCCGGCAGAGCGGCCGAAAGTGTTCGTCTGCGGCCCGACGCCACTGGTGGAAGCCGTCGCGACCACGCTCGTCGAGCTCGGGCACGATCCGGCACTGGTGAAAACCGAACGCTTTGGCCCCACAGGTGGATCAGCGTAGCGCGCAACACCGCGGGTGAACAGAGGGAGGCAGTGATGGATGATGAAACGAGAAATGCATCCGCCGAGCGAGTCGACGGCGAGGCGCGCCGGCTCGACGGGAACGCCGCAGCTGGAATCCTCAGCGAGATCTTCGTCCCGGACGTGACGGCGGCGCACGCGACGTGCGCCAACTGCGGCACGATCCGGGCGATGGGTGCGTTGCTCGTCTATTCCCATGGCATGGGGATGGTGATGCGTTGCCCCGACTGCGACGCCGTCGTCCTCCGAGTGGCGCGCCCGCGACGGCAGCTGTGGGTCGACTTGACGGGGGTGAAGATCATCGTCATGGCCGGGTGATGACCGCCGGGCCGCCAGCCGATGAGTACCCGATCCCATCCCACCTGCGCGGTTGACGGCCCCGGCGCGCGCGGCTATCTCCCAACGGGAGGCAGTATGGCGCTGACGCCGGCACACCGGAAGCACCTGGAAGCTGGAGCAGGACGTCCGGGACGAGCTCAGTGTCAAATATCAATTGAATGAGTGAACACGTGCTATTGACACTTCTTGGAATAGCTAGCGTGGCCGCAACTTTTGCCGGTTTCAGTGGTGTTGTGGCGGTCTTTGGCGGACGTGCACTGAGAGATTGGGGGCCAATAGAACGAACACGAATGACGAACTTACTGATTATGTCGTTATCCGTCTGCTTTTATTCTTTTGTCCCTATCGCGCTGGACCTTCTAGGAGTCTCTGACGGCACCATATGGGTATGCTCTAGCGTAGGCCTCACCTTTTTCAGCGGCAGTTATTTCGTTTTCTCATTTCTTAACACTCAGGAATTATTACATAATAGAAAAAGCATGGTCTCTCTGTGGGTGCGCATAGCCTTTATGGTTCTCTTGCCTGCGATCACCGTACTTCAAATTTGGAATGCGCTCGGATTTGGCTTCAAACCAGGCCCCGGCCCTTTGGCGACAGGATTGTTGTTAATTCTTGCTTTAGCCGGCATTCAGTTTGCGTACTTGGTTCTTATTCCGGTGAGGAAGAGGCACGGGGATTGATCTTGCGGTGCAAAGGTCAACCCCATGGTTAACTCGGGCGCGATTGCGACGACGAGCCTCGTGCCCGGTGCAACGGCGCACGAGCGCTGGAGCAACGTTTCGGATTCAACTGGTGGATGCAACACATTCACATGAAGGCGATAGTGGTGACGGACCAGGCTGCGGGAACGGCCGGGATGAAGCTGGTGGAGCGGCCCGAGCCGCAGCCATCGATCAACGACGTTGTCGTTCA
>DASXUA010000661.1:0-10424 GCA_036505095.1 Phycisphaerae bacterium | reverse complement strand
TGTCGTCATGTTCGACGCCTTGCCGCGCACTATAGCAGTCGTGGCACAGCCCGGCCCGTACGCCCTTCATCTTATTGGCGGCGATGGCCGCGCCTACCCCGCTGCCGCACAACAAGACGCCGCGCTCGGCCCGCTTCTGCTGCACGGCCTGACCGAGCAACCGCGCGAAATCCGGGTAGTCGTCTTTGGGGTCGAGTTGCGCAGCGCCCAGATCGAGCACCTCGTGCCCGAGCGATGAAAGCAACCGGGCCACCTCGCTCTTCAGCGGAAACCCGGCATGATCGGCCGCAATGGCAATTCGCACGCGATACTCCTCCGCCACTCTTTTGACGCTGAGACGCTGAGAGGCTGAGAACAAGAAAGTTCATGCCCTTCTCAGCGCCTCTGCGTCCCATTAATGCCGATCTGTTCCTTCGCCGCGGCGACGACTCGCTCGACGGTGAACCCGAATTTCTTGGTCAACTCCTTCAGCGGCGCCGAGGCGCCGAAGGTCTTCATGCCGATAACTGTGCCGTCGAGTCCGACGTAGCGATGCCAGCCGAAGGTCGACGCCTGCTCGACGGCCACGCGCGCGGTCACCGTCGGCGGCAGCACGCTCTTGCGGTAGGCCGGCTCCTGATGTTCGAATAATCCCCAGCACGGCATGCTCACCACGCGCGCTTTGACGCCATCCTTCTTGAGCTGCTCATAGGCCTCGAGGCACAGCGGCACCTCGCTGCCCGACGCCAGCAGCAGCACGTCCGGCTTGCCGCCGGGCGCGTCGGCCAGAACGTAAGCGCCCTTGGCAAGTCCGGACGCGGGCGCATATTTCGCGCGATCCAGAGTAGGCAGCGCCTGCCGCGTCAGCACCAGCGCCACCGGCTCGTGCCGCAACTGCATGATGACGCGCCAAGCCTCCGTCACTTCGTTCGCATCCGCCGGCCGGATCACCAGCAATCCCGGGATCGCGCGCAACGACGGCAGATGCTCCACCGGCTGATGCGTCGGCCCGTCCTCGCCCACGCCGATCGAATCGTGCGTGAAGATGTGGATGACCGGGAGTTCCATGATGGACGAAAGGCGGATCGCCGGGCGGGCGTAATCGCTGAAGATCAGGAAGCCCGACCCGTACGCGCGCACCTTGGACAGTGCCAGCCCGTTCAAGACGGAGCCCATCGCATGCTCGCGGATGCCGAAATGGAAGTTGCGACCGGCGTCGTGCTCGGCGGTGAAGTCGCCCGCGCCCGGGAAGGTGAGCCGCGTCTTGGTCGACGGCGCCAGGTCGGCCGATCCGCCGATCAGCCATGGCACGTTTTGCGCCACGGCGTTGAGCACCTTGGCCGACGCGTCCCGACCCGCCAGCCCCTTGGCATCGGTCGCGAACACCGGCAGATCCTTATCCCATCCGGCCGGAAGCTGCCGATGTTGCATGCGATACAGATGATCGGCCAACTCGGGATACTTGGCCTTATACTCGTCGAATTTCGTCATCCAGGCCGCGCGCAGGGTGCTGCCGCGCCGGCCGATGCCTTCCTGAAAATGCTTGGGAACTTCCGGCGGAACCAGAAACTTCGCGTCCTCCGGCCAGCCGTAGGCGCGCTTCGTCAGCTTGATTTCCTCATCGCCGAGTGGCTCGCCGTGCGCGCCGTGCGTGTCCTGCTTGGTCGGGGCGCCCCAGGCGATGTGGCTGTCAACGATGATCAAGGTGGGCCGGTCCTGGGCGGCCTTGAAGGTGCGAAAGGCCCGCGCCAACATCTGCAAATCATTGGCATCGCCCACACGCGTGACGTTCCAACCGTAGCCGATGAAGCGCGTGGCCACGTCCTCGCTGAAGGCCCAGTGCGTGTGGCCTTCGATGGTGATGCGGTTGTTGTCGTAAATCCAACAGAGGTTGTCGAGCTTGAGATGCCCCGCCAGCGAAGCCGCCTCGCTGGCCACGCCCTCCATCATGTCGCCGTCGCCGCACAGGGCGTAGACGTCGTGATCGATCATGTCGAAGTTGGGGCGATTGAAGTACGCGGCCATCCACTTGCCCGCGATCGCTAGGCCGACGCTGTTGGCTACGCCCTGGCCGAGCGGCCCGGTCGTGGTCTCGACACCCGAGGTCCAGCGATACTCCGGATGCCCGGGGCATTTGCTGTCGAGTTGCCGGAAGCGTTTGATATCCTCCAGCGAGACGGTGGGCTCGCCCAGCCGTTCATATTGCTTGTTCACGGCGCGCACGCCCGTCAGGTGCAGCAATGAGTACAGCAACATCGAGGCGTGTCCGATCGACAGCACGAAGCGGTCGCGGTTGGGCCAGATCGGGTCCTGCGGATCGAAACGCAGGAACTCGTTCCATAAGCAGTAAGCCACCGGAGCCAGCGCCATGGGCGTGCCCGGATGTCCGGAATTGGCCTGCTGCACCGCGTCCATCGCCAGCGTGCGGATGGTGTTGACGCAAAGCTGATCGAGTCGGCTCTTCTGCTCGTCGGTCATGGCAGTTCCCCGCGTCCGGCATCCAGCGGCTGCGTCGCGAGATGCGCACTCCATTGCCCTTGACACGCCACGTCACGCTTGGCGTGACTGGTCGCGCTGCGACCGGCGGGCGAAGCCCCCGCAGCGTGTCAAGGGTTGCCATGCGGGATGCACGCGAATTATCCCCGCCGGCCGACCGGCATGCAAGCCGGGGCACCGCTGCCGCGCCCCGTCAGAACCCCCCACGCCAGTGGGGGGTGACGTCCAAACGGTGTGTCACATCGATTGGTGCGCGACCCTCGCGTGCGCGTCAGAACCCCCCACGCGAGTGGGGGGCGACATGCGGGCATTTGTCGCGTGCGCCGCTCACCCCGCCTCCGCCACGGCGGATCTGCGACTCGCGGGCGGGGTTCCGATGCGGCGCGCCGCGCATACGAGTGCTAACTCGTTCGCTGTAGCGCCAGACGATACATGGCACGACCTTCACGGAGGTATTTGATTTCGAAATTCGTGCCCATGGTGGCATCGGGCCGGACGCCAGAATCGGTACTCTCAAACGTGACTGGCCGCAGTTCACCACCGACATGCGGCGCGAGCTGCCGCTGGATCCATTCGAAATACTCGAGATGGTCGGTCTGAATTGCCCAGCGCGCGCCCGGCGCCAGTGCTCGAATAGCGGCGGCGACGAAATCGGGTTGAAAGAGCCGCCGTTTGTGATGCCGCTTCTTGGGCCAGGGATCCGGATGATAAACGTGCATGGCCTGCAGCGAGGCTGCCGCAAGGTGATGCACAACGAAGTTGCGTGCATCCGTGCGAATCAGGCGCACATTGCTCAAGCCGCGGCGGACCATGCGATCGGCCGCATAGCGCACGATCTGGTTGGCCCACTCGATTCCCAGATACCCGCGCTCGGGGTGCTCGGTGGCCTGCCGCACCAGAAAACCGCCCTTGCCACAGCCAATCTCGAGTTCGACGTGCGCGCAGTCCAGTCGCAGATTCGCCGTGGCGAACAGATCGCGCGCATCGAGCATCACGCCCGCTTCGGGCGCGGGCAACAGGACATTATCCAGCGACAGCACGCCGCGAGCGTAGCGCCGCACGTCCACAATGCAAGCGCGAAGTTTGTCCCCGTTTCGCCTCGGAGGCGCCGACGAAAGTCACCCGCGCCCCGCTCGTCCGGCGCTGCTGGGTCGGAAAGGGATCTTGAGCGTGACAACCGGGGGTAACCCCTCGCGGCGGCTCCGGCGCCGAGCAGAACTATAGGAAACGGCGGCTGCTCGAGCGCGCCGCCAATCGCAGCCAAGGCAGCGCCGCAGCAGCCCGCTGCGGGCCTCAGAGCGCGCTTAACAGCCGATCGCGGCAATGATGTCGTTGGCCGTGGTGACCAGAGGCGACGACTGGCCCAGTAGGCTAATGACCTCGTTCACGAATGCGTTCAGGCGGTTGGCGGCGGGGGTCGTCTTGCCGATCTGCAGTTGCGCCGCCGCGAGGTCCAGCTTCTTCGTTAGGCTATTGACCTCCCCGGAGGTCAGGCCGCCTAGCGCGGCTACCTGATCCTTGAGGCACTGGAGGGTGTCGCCGGGCCGGGTGATCGTGACTGTCACGCCCCCCTTTGCGGACGCGGAGGCACCGCCCACGCGGAAGATATAGTTGGTGAACTGTTCGGTCTGAAAAGAGACCTTTGATTGCGGCCCGCCACAGTTATCGTTGCATGCGACCAGGAATGGCTCCAAATCGTCGAGGTTGCCCGGGCAGTTACCGCTCGGGGGTCCGTAGATGGCAACCTTGGTGTCGAAACTGCTTCCAGTCAGGTCGACCGTGAGTACGCCCGTGAAGTTTGCCGTAAAGGAGAGCCAAATGTCGTTGTAGACGTGCCCCTCGCCAGCGCTATCTGCGCATGCCCCGTGCGCCGGTGCGTTCGAGTCGGTCGCGTCGCTTGTGTCGAACACGGCCGTGGTGAACTGAGGCGGACATTGGTCCAGCGTATCGATGTCGAAGACCTCGGCCGCCGCCTTGCCGTCGCACTCGTCGTTGACCGGCGGCACGTTCGCGCGCGCACTCACGCTGCAGACCGCGAGGGTAGCCAGTGCAAATAGAGTTTGGGTTCGGAACACGTGAACCTCCGATCGAAATGGTCGGAAAGCTCTGGCGAGTCGCCCGCGACACGCGTCGCGGACCGCTCTACGACCGCCGTCTGCCTTCCGAGCGGGTAATGGGTGATCACTTTTCAATTCAATACGCCAAGTTCGGCGAGGGTCAGACAGGCGCCAGTCGCGCACGGCCGGCGCATGCCAATAGTGCGACAACGCCCGCGGGCCGTTGCAGAACATCCTGCTCAAAGTTATGGCGGTCCTTCGCACCATGAGGACTCGGCGATTGGAAGCGGCAGCCTACCAGACTCAGCAGTCGATGTCCACGCGCAAAGAATGCGCGAAGCGGATTTCTCGCGTGGGGTGTAATCCGCATTCTGCGAGCGTCACTGGCTGTGGCGTGCGCGGGCCCATCTGGATATCATTTCCGGCAGAGGCTCGTATTGAAGCGACGATTACAAGACAATTTGCGGCGCGTTCGTGACCGCATCGCCAGCGCGTGCGACCGCGCGCGGCGCGCGCCGGATTCCGTGAAGCTGGTGGCGGTCACCAAGTCCGTGGGCATCTACACGATTCGCGAATTGCTGGAACTGGGCGTAACAGACGTGGGGGAAAGCTACGTGCAGGAACTCGTCCGCCGCGCGGCGATGATCCGCGAGGCGATCGAGCGCATCCCGCTGTCCGGATCGCTCTCCGCCGGTGCTGCCGTCGAGCCAAAGTGGCACTTGATCGGCCATCTGCAGCGCAACAAGGCCCGCAGCGTGATGCCGTGGGTCACGATGATCCATTCGCTCGACAGTCTCCGGCTGGCCGAGGATCTTTCCAGCGGCGCGGAGAAGGCGGGCCGCCGGCTGGACGTGCTGCTGCAAGTCAATGCCGGCGAGGAGTCACAGAAATTCGGCGTGCCGGTGGCGGCCGCGACGCACATGGCCGAGCAGATTCGCTCGTTGCCGGCCCTGCGGCTGTGTGGACTGATGTGCATGGCCCCGCTCATCGACGATCAGCAGCGCCTCCGCCGCATCTTCGTCCGCGTGCGCGAGCTGTTCGAAGAAATCCAGACGGAGCGCCTGGCCGGTCCGGCGTTCGAACAACTTTCGATGGGTATGACGCAGGATTTCGAGATCGCGATCGAGGAAGGGGCGACCATCGTCCGCGTCGGCTCAGCGCTGTTTGAGGGGCTGGAGCCTTCGGCTAAAGCGCCGCCCGCCTGATTCCGCTCAACGTGCGATCGTGCGTGCCGACGGCTGAACGGCGATGTAGCGCGCCCACTTGTCCACCGGCTGGGTGGCCATGACCTTCTTCTGCCAAACTATCAGGACTTCGCCCACCGAGGTGCCCAGATCCTTGGCTTCTTTGAATTCTCGGGTGAATTCGGCATCGCCCGCGGGGTCGCCCCATAGCCGCAGAAGTCGGCTGCCGTCGAGTCGGTCGGTCAAGCTCCGCCCCAGAAAATCTACGGAAGAGTTTTCCGGCACAGCCGCTGACGCCGCGCCCAATCTCCATAATGCCTTGATGTCCTCTGAGTCGGGCCCCGCTTGTCCGCCGATCAGCGCACCGCTGGGAATGTAGCTCACACTCGTGAGGTCCTTGGCCGATTCGGGCAGGGCGGCCGCCAGCGGCAGGTACATCAGCGGTCCATCGGGTGCGACCAGCAAGTGCACCCAGGATACGCGGAGCGCGGCAACCTGCTCTACCAAGTCGCGCAGCGTCATACCCGACTTTGGCGCTCCGAGCAGCCAGTCGAAGGCTGCATCCGTCTTGGGCCAAGTCTGCAGCGTTGGGACCTTCGAACGTAGCTCGGCCGGCGAATCGAGCGGATGGCACGCCACGGGTGAGAGTGGCCAGGATGTGTCCGGGTTAGCCTCTAGGCGCCGTAGCACGAATACCCAGGCACGCGTCTGGCCGACAAAGTATTCGAGGAAGATGTCCGCGATCGGCTGACTGTTCGGGTCACCTAACCTGCTGCGCAAGGCCGCTTTGAAGTCGGTTCCGGTGAGTGGCGCCACCGCAATTCCCACCCGCAGCAACTTGGCTTGCTGGGCGACGCTCATGGCGGCATCGACGTTGCCCGCATCCAGCGCGGCCCCGATGGCCTGCTCGGCCGCGCGGTCCACGCGCGCCGCGTAATCCGGACCGGATTCGATCAACGGATCGGGAGGAACACGGAGGCGCGTGCCCGGCGTCAGGCCCGCACTCAGTTGGTTCCAGGTGGCCGACGAATCTGCCAGCGCCTGCGCCCTGCGAAGCAATGACTCACCCAGCGGACCCAGTTTGGCCACGCTGCCATCGAAAATGGCCTGGCACTCGGCCGCGTCGGAACCTTTCCGGGCCTTGAGGGTCAGGGCCGCTTCCGCCGCATACCACCAAGCATGCGCACGCTCAAGCGTCCGGGCATCTTCAAGAGTGAAGACCGGAGGCTTGTATTCGGAACGGCAATCCAATCCGGCGAAGGGACTGTAGACCCGCGTCCACATCAGCCACTCGTACGTGAGCTCCGCCCGCAGCACTGGCTCCGTGGCCGACCCCGCCAGGGCATCCTTGAGCATTTCGCAGAAGCGCCGCGGCGGCGTGTTGTCGTCGTCCCAGCGCCGTTGAGGATCCAGGCGCCCGGCGCGACAGGCCAGCGCCAGCAAGCGCCAGCGCATTTCAAAGGGCGCGTTGCCGAGAATAAGCTGCAAGTCGGCGAGCTTGCGCTCAGGATGTTGCAGGCCCTCGACCAACTCGATCGAATCCTGCCACGTCTGGACACCGTCCGCGCGCAGCGCCGGACGCGCGGTTTCCAGCGCTTGAGCGTTGAAGACCCAGTTCAGGGCGTCGTCGAGCCGCCCGCGGTCCACCAAGGCGCAGCCCAGCAGATAGATGTCTACCGGGTCGACGCGGTCGAGATCTTCGCTTGAGATCTGCGGTTGCTTGAGCAGTTCTTCAATCGGACGGCTCTGCCGCTTGAGCCGATCGATTCTGCTCCGCAGTTCGGAAAGTCGTTGGCCCTGCTGGGCGAGTTGGTCGCCCAGTCCAGCCTGCTGGTAGTCGGCGATCCAGCGCTCGGCTGAGTGCCAATAGGTGTCGGCCCGATCCGCGTGTTCGGCGGCACCCGAGAAGTGCCCGCCGGCCAATTGTTCGTGCGCGACTCCGGATGCCTGCTCCACTTGAGCCAGCACCGCGCGGCACACGCGCTGCGGATCGCGCAAGATCAGCGCAATTTTGATGGCCGCGTCATAATCCGGCGCGTCCGGATTGATCGCGATATCGTAGGCCTGCTGCCAGTCGGCGCCCCAGGCGAGCGACGTTTCCAGCAGCAGCGCGAGCATGCACGCGAGATTAGGGAGCGTACGGACTTGCATGGAGACTTCGCCTCAAGGCAACGGAGCCTAACCGACCGGTGTACGTTCGCGGTTCACGACGAGTACGTCAGCGACCGGTAGGGTGGCGACCTTTCGCGTGCGGCCGTCGCGCGACAGGAACTCGACCCCGATACCGTCGGGGGAGAGCGTACCGACGTCGCCAACTTCGACTGCCTGGTCGGATGGCGCGTTCAGCACGGCGACCACGTCGAGCAACCTGGGTCCGCGCTTTGCGATCATATCACCGCCGCGCCGGCTCGCGATGCCTCGTATTCGGCGATCTCCACCCGCAACTGCTTGATGAGCCGCTCCAGCGATGCCATCGTCAGGTCACGCAGCTCCGCGTCCTCGCTGGTGTCAAGGCGCACCGTCTCGTAATCCTCCTCCAGCATGCGCAGCTTCTCGCGCGTGTTAGCCAGCTCACGCTCGTTCTTGAGAATCACACGATCACCTCGACCATGCCCTTCGCCGCGCCGTACCGATCAGTCGCGAAGTAGACATTAATCATCCGATCGAACTCCCGCGGGCGCACGATCGCGATTTCCAGATACGGCAGCCCCTTCGCGAGCACCCTGCGGGCCGCCCGCTCGCGGAGCCGACCGCGCCGCAACAGCAGCACGCAATCTACGTCGTTCGGTTCCATTATATCCGTCACAAAGCTGCCGTTCAAAATAATCCGCCCACGCCGGCCCTGACGGCCAAGTCCACCATCCAGCTGATCGACTCCATCTGCGCCTCCCGCGTCTCGGACCCGCGCACGAACCGCGCTTCGATCTCGTCGAGCGTCGCCGGATGGACGCCGGGCGGGAGGTAACCGGAATGGTCGAAGGGCGGGATCATGCGGCGACATTATCGTGCACCATCGCAGAGGCGCCGAGTGCGCTGAGCCTTGCCGGCTTTGTCTCTCCGCGCACTCCGCGTCTCTGCGGTGCTTCGGAGGCCAGCCGGCGCCGCCCAAAAGGGGCGACGCTACGCCCGACCGGTTGAGGCGCCGGTCAGCGCGCGGCTGGGACCGACCAATGGGTCGGTTTCGGTGAGCATGCCTGCTGCGAGAGTCGTGGCGCCGACCGCGCAGGGGAGATCGTCACCCGCACCCCGGCCCTCTCCCCGCCACGACGAGTCTCCGACTCGCCACGGCGAGTCTGCGACCTGCTCGGGAAAGAGAGCGAGATCGGCCAGGCAGCTTACGCCTTGTGGATCGCCCCAGGTGTCGGCGTAGCGCCAGGCGCGCGATTTGGGATTGCGGAAGTCGGCGAAGGTCGGCACTTGGCGGCCGCGTTTGGAGTAGTAGCGCTGAATGCCGCGCCAGATCGCCAAGTTGACGACCCAGGCGCGCTTCTTGAGCGGGTAGAGGCCCAGGCGGCGCGCGGGCTGTAGAACTCGGCGAAGGCGGCCATCTGGGCGTGGCGGAGCCGCACCGGCGAGAAGTTCTTCGGCGTGTAGACCACGCTGGGGCCGTTGTATTGGTCGCAGTCCTCGCTGGTGATGCGGCCTTCTTCCTTGTATTCGTGCCAGACGCCCGTGCCGTGGGCAGCACGAGTGGCTCTCGGCGCCCGTCGTTCACGCCGTCGGTGCGGGCTCGTGCTCCGGCGGAGCGACGCGCTGTAGCGGCCGGCCGATTTCCCTTTCAAGCCAGGCAATGGCCTCATGGCCAACCTTGGCGCGTTCTTCGGGCGGTAGTTTGGCCACCTGGTCCACGACCGCTGACTTCCAGCGGTCGATCTCTTCCAAGGCTTCATCCAAGGTCATGTCCATCCGAGTACCTCCAGCGGCGTATGGATTTCGAGCGAGGTTCGATATCCGGCCAGCACAGCAACCGCGAGAAATGATTCGGCCTTCCTTACTTGGCGATGTGCCGGTAATTCCAGCTTACAAGCAGGTCAAGATTGTTGACGAGCGCGCACGCGACGTGTCGCGCATCATCGAGGCGGCGAGCAGGCAGAATTCCGCGGTCGATGAAGCTCTCGGCCAGCGATTCCGGCCTCGACCGGCATGGGCAGTTCCGCTGGCGCCACCTTCGCCAGCTTCGCGAGCAGGTGTTGACGCATCTCGGCCGGGACGACGCGCACCTCGGCGGCCACGATCTCCGAAATGTGCGGCGCGAAGACGCCCCGCTCGCAGAGCTGAAAGAACTCAAGCGTCGGACCGCGCAGTGCCGGGTTTTGACCGGGCGGGAGCATGCCCCAGACGCTCGTCTCGATGTAAACGCGGTACGGCATGGCTCCGGTATTATAGCCGCGCTGACGATAGGCCCCGCATCAGATCGGTTCCTTGACGCGACGCGGTTGCTCCCGGCGGAAACGGATCGCTGGGCGGCCCGCGGGCGAAGCCCGCGCGGCGAGATCAAGGATCGAAGCCGAAGTCGCAGCAGAGACTCGCCGTGGCGAGATGAACGCGCCCACACACGGCGCGCTTGGATGCCGTGCGACTGATCCTGCGGGATCCGCCCATTGTTGCATGTTCGAGCGAAACAACAGGCTGCCGCGCGCGGGCTACCAGCCGTGATCTTTGGCGCGTGTCCTACACACCGAGACCAGGAAACGATGAACAACGAAGA
>DASXUA010000660.1:0-1886 GCA_036505095.1 Phycisphaerae bacterium | reverse complement strand
GACCGAGGGCAACGCCGGCAACCGCGTAGGGTCCGAACGTTTGGCGATGCCGCAACGCCTGCAATTCCCAGCCGGCTCCATAGAACGCGCGCCGCCGCCCGAGGCTGTCATGGATGAGCATGTGGCCGGTGAGACCGTGTCCGAAGATCCCGCCGCCCAGTGGCGTCGTGGTTCGCAGCTCGTAGGTGGTCGTCTGATTGCCGCGGTACCAGCGGCCGTACAGCAGATCAACATCACGTCCCTGCGCCTCGAGCGAGGGCGCTGCGAGTGCTACAACGAGAAGTGCGTAGTCAATCCGCGGCCGCAATCGCGGCGTGCTCCTCGGAGGCGCGAGGCGCCATGTGATGAGAGAGCAGATGCGGCAGATGTCGCATGAAGCGAACCCACATCCAGAGAACCGCAAAGCCGAATAGCAGCGCACCGGCACCGGCGATGGCGAGCATCAAGAAGGGATTTTCAAACCGCAGCGCCACCAGCGCGCCGAGCCAGAGGCCGACGTGTGACGCCACCCAGGCCCATCCGGGGGTGAGGAGCCAACCCAGGACGATGAGCAGATGCGCCATCCACCGCGGCACGGTTCGTTATCCCTTGCGGGCGATCGCGGCGACGGCGAACACGATGAGGGTTACCACAAAGCCGCCGCCTGCGGCGACGGGGGCCAACATCACGCCGCTTATTCCCAGTCCGACCGCAAAACCGACGCCGCCCAACAGCATGGGTAGTGCCAGCGCCCGGATCGAGGGATCGCCGCCGCGCGCCGCGCGCGCCGCGGTCACGAGCGCACCCAACCAGGCGACGAACGTGCCGAGCATCCACCAGATGGGCAGATACCACCACGTGCTGCCGCCGCCGACGGCATCCCAGGTCCACGGATAGGCGTGGAAAGGTCGCAGCAAGATGATGTCGATCGCCATGAACACGATCGTGCCCCACAATCCGATGGCGGCGGCCCCGGCGATGCCCTGCGTCGTCCGCGCCGTCGCCCACGCGCCAGGGAGCAGCGTCGCCGCGGCGGCCGTGCCGAGCACGACGATCGTCTGCAACAGCGACCGGACAATTCCCGGCGGCAGCAGGCGCGACACAACGAGAAAGACGACGACGCCCGCGGCCGTCGCGAGGCCCGTCTTGGTGCCGCTGATAAGAATGTGCCGGAAGTCCGACCGATCGACCGTCGCGGGGGAGGGCGCTGTGCCTGCCGTCATTTCGGACTGCTCCGGGAAAGGGCCGTTCAGCTAATCTAAACGCCACACATTACGTGGCAAACACAAACAGCACCGTGAGATCGGTTACCGCCCACGCGGCTAGCGCACGGTACATGCCGCGCTGGTGCTGCTTGGAACTCCAGCTCGCATAACCCAATAGCCACGGCACGAGCACAGCCAACCACAGCGCCAGCGGAAGCAGCAGCGCGAAGCCCTTCCCCTCAACTCCCACGGTCGCTACCGCCCAGGCGAACAGGGCAAACGCCAGCAGCGTGGACAGCAGCGCGACCACCAAGCTCACCCGCATCCCCAAAATCAGCGCCAGCGTGCGGTCGCCGCGACGCCGGTCCTCATCGAACTGATACAGCTGCGTGAGGGGATAGAGCCCAGCGAACAGCGGACAGAACGCAAGCAGCACCAGAGCGTGGCCGGTATCGAGCGGCCGGCCCGTCGCGGCCCAGGCAGCATAAGGCGTCAGCGTACCGAACCCCCACATGTTGATGACCCAGTCCACACCGGCGACCGCCTTGAAGCGAAACGGCGGGACCGAATAGAGGATCGACAGCACAAAACAGATCGCGTACGCAATCTGAAACCCGGCGGGCAGCGAGAGGGCCAGCAGCTGACCGGCAACAAGCAGTGCCACGCTGAAGTGGAGGAGATACCGGGGCAGCGGCGGCGGGG
>DASXUA010000659.1:0-4287 GCA_036505095.1 Phycisphaerae bacterium | reverse complement strand
GCCGGCGGGTTTTCCTTACTCAGCGCCAGGCAACGGCCGCCAGCGCGCAGCACGCCATTCCTGCCCGAGCATAACGCATCGAACGCCTTTCCTCTGATAGTGCCAAAAAAAGGCCGATCCCTCGCACGCACCGCAGCCGAGTTCACGATCCCACGCGCGACTCCTGCGCCACCACAATCACGCACTTACCTGATCGCTGGCGGGTTGATCACGCGCACGCGGTTGTTGTTGGTATCGGCGATGAAAATCCGCCCGCGTGCATCTTTGGCGATGCCGAACGGGCTGTTCAGCTCCGCTTCGGTGGCGGGGATATTGTCGCCGTTGAAGCCGGCGGCGCCGGTGCCGGCGATCGTCGTGACGCGGCCCATCTGGTCGATCTGCCGAACGGCGTGATTGTTCTGATCGGCTACGTAGACAATGTGGTTTTCATCCACGTACACGTTCGCCGGGAAGTTGAATAACGCGCTCTCCGCCGGCCCGTCCGCAAAGCCGGACATGCCCGGCACGCCCGCGAACAGGCTGATCGTGGGCGGATTCGCCCGCAGATCGATCGCGCGGATCACGTGATTCATCGAGTCGGCGACGTATAGCTCGTCCGGCGGGTTCTCGGGACTCAGCGCGATGCCGAAATTTGGAATGGTCGGGCCGCGGAACACGTTGAACACCGCCGCACTCGCCGGACCTCCATCTCCCGCATACGTCACACCCATGGGCGGGCTGACGATGCCGGCCAGCGTCGCGATCATACCGTCCACGAACAAATTAACCGGCGTGATGCAGCCGGCCGGTTGCGTCTGTGTGCGCGTGGCGCCGATCGTCAGAATCCGGATGCGGGCGCAGCCCTGCTCGGCAAAGAAAATGCGGCCGTCGGGATGGATGGCTACGGAACTCGGCAGCGACAGAAAAGTCTGATCGACGCGCGTCGGACCCATCGCATCGCTCTGGCACATCAGGTCGCACAGCCCCGCAAGCTGATCGCGATCGCCGCCGCGCAGCAGCCCGCGCGGGTAGCGATAGATGTTCTGGTTGTGCCAGTTGGCCATCACCAGCGCGCCGTTGGCGTCGAAGGCCAAGTCGGTCGGATGATTGAGCGCATCATCGCCGGTCACCTTCCCGGTGCCGGCGATGCTGATGATGCGGTTCGTCACCATGACGCCCGAGCCGTCGTCCTTGGGCGTGTCTTTGTCGATGAACACCACGCGGATGCGGTGGTTGTTCCAATCATCAATTGCCAGGTCGGGGGTGCCGTCCTGGTTCCAGTCGGTGAGGGCGAGGTCCTTCGGGTAATAGATCAGCGTTTCGGTCGCGGCGACATCGTCGTGCGTAAAGCCGCCCACGCCGATACCGACCACTGTGCAGATTTCGCCGGGGCGGTCCTGGCAAGGCTCGACTCCGACGGCCGGCGGCGGCGCAATGAATGCCAGGAAATACGACAGCTCCGTGCGTTCGTCGTCGGTGTTGGGCGGCGGGGTATCCACCAGCATGGCGGTGGTCGGAGTGCCGGTGCTATATGAACCGGTAACTGAGCAGGGCATCGGTGGCAGCGGCACCCCCGCGACTTGAATCGGATGACAGGGGACAGCGCCGGTCAGCACGCCGTAGATGTTGTCCGGGTCCGTGCCGGCAATCGGCTGTCCGATGCCGCCCTGCTGCGTGCCCTGGGCGCTGGCCAGGTGACAGGCGACGCAACCGGCCTGAATGTACAGGTTGTATCCCTGCGTGATCAGGCTGTTCTCGGCCGTGATCGGCGTACCGCCCGTGAGCGTTCCCAGGTAGAGCGTGAGGTTGTCGATTTCCTCGTCGGTCGCGCGCGGCAGCTTGAGCGGGTGCGATTCCGCCTGCGTCACGCCGGCGTTGGCATTGGCGACCTGCGGCAGCCGCAGGTTACGGTCAACCAGGTCGCGCGATTTCCCGCGGATGTCAGGCGCGGCCAGATTGCAACCGCCCTGGGCGTCATTGCAATGGCAGGCGGCGCAGCCGTTGATCGAATAGAACTGCAGGCCTGCGATCACGCGGCTGGTCATCGACGGACCGCCATTCGTGTTGCTCACATTGACGTTGACGTTCCGGTTGCCGGCGGTGTTGGCATTGCCATTGCCGCGCGGCCCGATGGGCACCGGGCAACCCGCCAGAAAGCAAACCGCCAGGGTCAATCCCGCCAGGAAAGTCGCTGATCTCATCGCTTCAGCTCCCTATTCTCGTTCGCGCACTCAGGGATTCTTCGGAACCGCATTCACCCGCCGCACGCGGTGATTGAGCGTGTCGGCGATGTAAACGGTGTAACTATTGGGATCGTTCGGATCATCAGCGAGGTACGAACCGCCGGGCTCATAGAGCTTGGCAGCGGTCGCCGCGCCGCCATCGCCGGCGTAGGCGCCCTCTGTTGGTCCGCAGGTGCCCGCGACGGTGCGAATCGTCTGCGTGCCGAAGTCGACCAACCGCACGCAATGATTAAACGTGTCGGTGACCAGCAGATCACCGCTGCCGCCAGGGTCCAGATCGACGTCGGCCGGCCGGAACAGCTTGGCCTGCGTGGCCGGCACGTTGTCCGCGACCAAATCGTTACCGCCACCGGCATACGTCGTAATGATGTTGGTATTCAGGTCGATGACGCGGACGCGATTGTTCTCGGAATCGGCCACATAGAGCAGGTTGCGCGCGCGGTCCAGAGCCATCCGCATCTGCGGGACTGCGTCGAACCCGGCCTGCACGTTGAAGGTGCACATCGCCGCCGGACCGCCGTCGCCGCTGTCGGAATAATCCAGCAAAGTGTGCCGGAAATTGCCGGAGGCATCTACCAGGCCACCTGCGAACGTGCGGATGTTATTGTTCAGCCGCGATTGCACGAACATCTCGGCCGAGGTGTTGTTGTCGTCAGCATCCGCTTCGACGATGCGGATGCGCAGATTGGCCTGGTCCGAGATGTAGAAGTTGCCGGCGTTGTCATACACGCACGAGCTGGGCAGATTGAACGTGGTCATCCGCGCCACGCCGCCGACCATGGTGGTGACCCCGAAACCGGCGGCAATATTCTCGGCGCCCGCGCCGCGCCCGTTGCCGAACAGGCAGTACATCAACCCGGTCGTCCCGTCGGCGTTCACCGGGATGTACTTGATTTTCCACTGATGCCAGCCCCACAGGATGATGTTGCCGAGATCGTCGTACAGCACGCCCACCGGGTGGTTCATCGTGGCATTGATGGCCGGCACCGGCATCGCCGCCGTCGAGCAACTGTCGCCCAGACCGCTGGTCCCGATGATGTTGACGATCGGGCAATCTCCATTGGTGCAATCGGTATTCTCAATGCGCCGGATCAAATAGTTGTTCCAATCGGTAATCACCACCCGCCCCTGCGGATCGAGCGTGACGTTCTGCGGCCAGAATAGGAACTGATCGCGCGCCAGGATCGTGCCCGACACGACTTGATTGCCCTGCACGCCGTTGCCGGCGATGGTGCAGATGTTCCCCGGCACGTTGTCACAGGGTGGACCCGGATCGCGCGGCACCGTGGGTGTCAGCGTCGCCAGATACGCGGCCAGATCGTCGAGTTGTTGCTGCGAAAGATCCCGCAGCTTCAATGGATGGCAGTTGTCAAGTGCCGATCCAGCCGGTGGTGGTGGACAGTCCTCCACCAGCGCCGTTCGCAGGTTATCCGCCGTGCGCCCAATGATATTGGGGGCTCCAGGGAAGATCGGGCTGCCGCTGCCGTCAAAGCCGTGACAGTTGATGCAGCGCTGCCCTTGATAGATCACACGTCCGCGCTCCTCGGGCGTCGACGCGTTCATGTTGACGTTGAGATTCAGATTTAGGTTGGCGTTGGCGGTGGTATTGGCGTTGGAGGGACCGTTGCGATTGCCGTTACCGCCCCCCGATGGATTTCCCGGAGGACAGCCCGCCAAAGCGCCCAGCAGCGCGCAGAACGCAACCTGTGCCATTCCGATTCGAGCGTATCGCATGCCTGCTCTCCTTCAGAACCCCCGCGCCAGCGAAGGGTGAGGTCATGAGGCGGTCATGGGTCGTTTCGCCCGCCAGCGCCGCAGCGGGGACCGACCTCCGGAAATCAGAGCAACTTGACTCCTGACCCGTTTTGATACAGTGCGGCTAAGGTCCTGTCAACAAGAATCCAGCCGCCACACGCCGGACGCGGTGGTTGCCCGTATCAGCGATCCACAGGTTCCCCACAGAATCCAGTGCCAGCCCGGAGGGAGTATTCAGCTCGGCCGAGCGCGCCGCTCCGCCATCGCCCGCAAACCCGGCGCTGCCGGTGCCGATGATCGTCTGAACCGC